>JAYUXQ010001405.1:0-2397 GCA_043752905.1 Nannocystis sp.
TCGTAGGGGTAGCCGAGCGGGAACGCGGAGGCCTCGTCGAGTCGCTTCATCACCGCCTCCGGCAGCTCGAGCGCGGCGGCCTGGAGGTTGTCGGCGAGCTGCTCGGGCGAGCGGGCCCCGAAGATCACCGAGGTGACGCCCGGCTTGGCGATGCACCACGCGAGCGCGACCTGCGAGGGCGTCACCCCGAGCTCGCTCGCCACCGCCTTGACCGCGTCGATGATCTGCCAGCTGCGATCGTTGTCGAACGCGGCGCGCCGCTCCTTCCACTGGTCCAGCCGCGTGCCCGCCGGCGGCTGTTGCCCCTTCTCTTGCTTGCCGGTCAAAAAACCACCCGCGAGCGGCGACCACGGCAAAATGCCGAGGCCGTACTTGCGGCACACCGGTACGTGCTCGCGCTCGATGTCGCGGACCACCAGGCTGTACTGCGCCTGGAACGCGACGAAGCGCTCGAGGTGCTGCTTCTCGCTGGCAAACAGGCTCTCCATCAGGCGATATGCCGCGTAGTTGCTGGCGCCGAGGTACAGCACCTTGCCCTGGCGCACGAGGTCGTCGAGCGCACGCAGGGTCTCCTCCTCCGGCGTGTCGATGTCTTGCATGTGCACCTGATACAGGTCGATGCGGTCGGTCTGCAGGCGTCGCAGGCTGTCCTCGACCGCCTTGACGATGCGGTAGCGGGCGGCCCCGGTCGAGTTGGTGCCCTTGCCGATGCGAAAGCGGAACTTGGTCGCTAGCACGACCTCGTCGCGCCGCTTGTTCGACGTGAACCACCGACCGATCACCTTCTCGGTCAGGCCATCGTTGCCGTACACGTCCGCGGTGTCGAAGAAGTTGACGCCCGCGTCGAGCGCGCGGTTCATAATGAGGCCGGCGGTCGGCTCGTCGCAGCCGACCTTGTGCATGAAGGAGGTCTCGTCGGCCTCACCGAAGGTCATCGTGCCGAGGCAGAGCGTCGACACGCGCAGGCCGCTGTGGCCGAGCTGGCGGTATTGCATCCGCCGACCCTACGCCCACGCGCGACAGATCTGACAGCGCCGACGTCAAGGCGCCGATGTCAGGGCGACCCGACGGCCGACTCGAGCGAGGCCAGCACCAGGCCGCCCGGGACCGCGGGTACCCGCGGCTCATCGCGGCCGTTGGCCGGCCAGGCGTGCGGCAGGCCCAGAGCCAGCCGGGCGCCCGCCTGAGGCCAGGTATATTGGACCTTCAGACAGAGATACACCCAGGGGACTTCGGACTTGGTGGGCATGGCGTGGGATACCATGAGCAAGAACCGGGCCAGCGCAAACAGACCGTCGGCGGATGCGATCCTGCCACTGCGTGCGATCGCGTGTCAGCATGGCCTTCACGGCCCAGAGCGCCATCGTCGAGACGACGCCATGGGCTGTCGAGGCCCTGACCAGCGCGCTACGCTGCTGTGGGGCGACGCAGGTCCACGCGCTGCTGGGCACGACCCGCGCGCGTGCGCGTGCAGCGGGGCGCGCGGGGGCTCCACTCGCAGACTACGCCGACGTCGACGTCGCAGTAGTTTGCTGTTCACCGGCGACCGCTATCGTTCGACCAGCAACAGCGTTCTCGCGGCGGCGCCGGTGCGACTCGCCGGTGACCCGGGCGCGGAGAACAGCGTCCTCGAGTCCGCGGGCCTGCGCGGTTGAGCCTGTCCCAAGGGCCAGCGAGGGATTTAACCGTGCGCGCCGCTTGGCACTCCGTTGACCGCCCGACGGACGCCTGGCCGGACAGACGTCCGTCGCCGCGAGGCGGCGGACAGACACGGCTCCTCGCGTCACGGCGCCGCAAAAGATTACGGACGTACGGCCGGAGTCACGACCCGACGGGCGCGCGGCCGCGGGTCTCGAGGATGTCGGTCACCAGCAAGGCCGCTGCCGCCTGGGCCAGCCCGAAGCTCAGCGGCCCGACGATCGGCAGCGCGAGCAGAAGCGTCCACGGCACGCCGAAGCCGAACATCGCGGCGCTGTGCTTCTTCATCAACCCTTTTTGGTCCGCGTACGCGAGGCCGCGACGATCGAAGTAGGGGTCGAGCAGCTCCCAGCTGAGCATCCGCGAGGCGAACCACAGCTGCGCGGCCGGCCCGAGCACCGTGCCGAGCACCGGCACGAATGTGAGGCCGAAGGTCAGCAGCGTGACGCCGATGAAGTAGATCAGCCGCCGCATGCTGCTGGCGACCGAGGTCTTGAAGCCGGTCCCGCCGGCGGCCTCGAGCTCGGCGGCCCGCCCGGGATCGACGAGCTTGAGGCCGGCCAGGAACACGCGCTCGCCGAGGAACGGGAACACCATGTTGACGATGAACAGCGACAGCAGCGGCGCGGCCATCATCGCCAGCGCGGTGCCGCCGATCTTCAGCGTCCACAGCAGCGCGCTGAGCCACGGCGCCGGGTC
>JAYUXQ010001406.1:0-2396 GCA_043752905.1 Nannocystis sp.
GGCCTCCTGCAGCTGCTCGGCGAGCTGTTCCGCGCCCAGGGCCTCGCCGACGACGAGGTCGGCACATTGATCACCCTGGACCGGATCTTCGAGGTCCAGGGCTCCGCGCTCGACATCGACGTCCAGCAGACGCTCGAGCGCATCTGGCGGTTCTGCGACAAGGCCAAGAACAAGCTCGCCGCCCGCTGTGCCAAGGCCGTCGCGCTGCTCGAGCTGCTACAAGGCGACGAGGAGAACAAGGGTGTGGCGACCGACACCAAGCTGGTCGCCCGCTGCCTCTACGCCGACCTGCGCGACGACGACAACGAGCCGGCCGTGCGCGAGGCGCTGGAGTTGCTGCGCCGCGAGAACCTGCTCGGTTACTCCGAGCGCCGCGGCTACAAGATCCAGTCGTCCGCCGGGCAGGACTGGGAGACCGAGCGCCGCAACATCACCGTGCCGCAGGAGGACCGGGCGGAGTCGATCCGCGAAGCGCTCGACACCCTCGTCGGCGACGCCGGGCGCCCGCATCTGCAAGGTCGCGGCTTCCCCTGGCTCGGGCTGTTCAGCACCGAGCACAGCCACGACCAGCAGCCGCTGCGTAGCACCCGCGAAGAGGCGCCGATCACCGTCGACTTTCGCTTTGTGCCCGTCGCCGCGCAGGACCCCGCGACGTGGATCAACCGCAGCAGCGAATCCAACTACAACCGGCGCATCCTCTGGGTGGTCGGTCCGCACCACCGCGTCGATGAGCTGACCGGCAGCCTTGGCCGCTCCCGCAAGATGATCCGCCGGTTCAAGGACACCCGCGAGTCGCTCAGCTCCGACAAGCGCCGCCTCCTGCTCGAGGAAGAGGGCAGAGAGGAGGAGCTGCACGCCGAGCTCGCCAAGGCCGTGGCCGAGGCCTTCATGGCCGGGCGCATCTACTTCGACGGCGCCGACAGCGACCCCGGCGACCTCGGCTCGTCCTTCGCCACCGCGCTGATCGGGGCCGGCAACAAGCGGCTGCCGCAGATCTATCCCCACTTCTCGCCCACCCAGGTGTTACCGGGTGAGCTGCAGCAGCTCACCGTCACGCCCCTGTCGGGCCCCAACCGCAAGTTCTTCGAGGGCGAGCTCGGCATCCTCAGCGACGACGCCGGCCGCATCGTGGCGACCTGCAGCGGCTCGATCCCCACCCGTGTGTTCGAGATCATCGAACGCCAGCCGGGCCTGTCGGGTACGGTTTTATTAAAGCACTTCGCCGCGCCGCCGTTTGGCTACTCGGGAAATGTGGTCAAGGCCTGCGTCGCCGGCCTGCTGCACGCCAACAAGGTCCGCCTGGTGCCGAGCGGCGGCGACCCGATCACCTCGATCGGCGACCCCGGCGCGCAGGACACCCTGAAGTCCGAGCGCAACTTCAAAATTACCGACGTCTTCCCGGCCGGCGAGCAGAAGATCAAGGTCCAGGATCGGGCCAAGATCCGAGCCGTCTTCGACAAGGTGTTTCGTCGGGCGGTCGAGCCCGAGAACGAGGCCATCGCCGACGCGATCGGCCAGGTCCTGCCGCCGCTCAACAACACCCTCGCCGAGGTCGAGCGCCGGCTCAATCGCCTGCCCAGCCGCCCCGAGGCCCCCGAGGCGCTCAAGAACCTGCGCAAAGTCTTTGAGGACTGCCTGCGCCCGCGTCACATCGAGCCCAAGGTCCTGGCCCTGTGCAAGCACCTCGACGCGCTGCGCGAGGGTGCGGCCATGCTCCGCACCTTCGACGAGGCGCTGACCGACGAGGGCATCGAGGAGGTCAACCGCGCCGACCAGGTCATGAAGCACCAGATGCGCCAGCTCGAGGAGATCGGCGTCACGGCCGAGCTCGCGGCCGCCGGCCAGCGGATCGGCGAGCAGCTTCGCAGCGATCAACCCTGGAAAGACATCGAGAGCCTCTCGCCGGACATCGACGCGATCCGGAACGCCTACATCGTCGAGCGCGCGCACCGACTCGCCGAGCAGGAGCGCCAGGTCGAGGACGAGCGCCAGGTGCTCAAATCGCTGCCCGGCATGGCGGCGCTCGACCTCGCAGAGGCCCAGGCGGTGCTCCGACCCCTCGGCGCCGCCAGGACCGAGACCACCGACCAGGCCGTCTATCCCCCGCTCTCCGAGGTGACCGACGGCTTCACTCGCCGCCTCGCCGAGGCCAAGCAGCTCGCCAGGGACAAGCTTCATGGCTTCATGAGCAAGACCAGCGGCGAGCTGATCATCCGCGTCAGCCTCGAGCTGCGCGACCGCGAGATCCGCAGCGTGGCCGACATCGACACGCTGCTGGATGAGATCCGCAAGCGCCTGCTCGACGAACTCGATAAGGCCGAAAAAGTCCGCCTGTACCTGAGCTGAGCCCGAGAGTTTTTTATGAGCGCGATGACCCCCGAAGCCAAGGCGAAGCT
>JAYUXQ010001407.1:0-6027 GCA_043752905.1 Nannocystis sp.
TTTGGCTCCGAGGAGGTGTGCGCCAAGGTTTGTCTCGACGGCAAGGGCTGCGCCGAGTGCGTGCCGAACGCTGGCACCTGCGAGGGCGACATCTCGAAGGTCTGCAACGAGGAGGGCTCGGGCACCGTCGACATCGCCTGCGACGCCGTCCAGGGCGTCACCTGCGACCCGAACGCCGGCGCCTGCGTCGGCGTCTGCTCGCCGGGCGAGCTCGGCCTGTCGTACATCGGCTGCGACTACTACCCGACCGTCACCGCCAACATCGTCGCCGACACCTTCAACTTCGCCGTCGCCGTCGCCAACACGACCGGCAAGACCGCGTCGATCCGCATCGACCGCGGCGCCAACAACGTCAAGATGGACACCGTGCCGCCCAACGGCGTCAAGGTGATCACGCTCCCGTGGGTCACCGAGCTCAAGGCCAACGAGAACGCCTCGTCGCTGCTCGTCGCCGACGGCGCCTACCGCCTGCGCTCCGACCAGCCCGTCACCGTCTACCAGTTTAGCCCGATCGAGTACACGCAGGGCGGGTTTAGCAACTCGTATACCAACGACGCCTCGCTGATGCTCCCGGTCAACGCGTGGAGCGGCGACTACTGGGTCGCGGCCCGCAACTCGTGGCTGTGGGGCGGCCAGGTCAACTACCCCGGCTTCTACGCCGTCACCGCCAGCGCCGACAACACCAAGGTCACCCTCGCACCGTCGGCCACCGGCAACGTCGTGCGCGCGGGCGGCGGGGTCGCGGCCAACGGCACTGGCGTCGTCATGCTCAACCAGGGCGACGTCCTCGAGGTGTTCTCGCAGGGCGCGCTGCCCGAGCCGGCCCAGTCGGACCTCACCGGCACGCACATCACCGCGGACAAGCCGATCCAGGTCATCGGCGGCCACATCTGCACCTTCATCCCGTTCAACATCGGCTACTGCGACCACCTCGAGGAGTCGATGCCGCCCTACGAGACGCTGGCGAAGGACTACATCGTCACGCCGCCGCTGATCCCGACCGGCGGTAACGTGCCCAAGCCGCACATGGTCCGCATCATCGCCACCGAGGCCGGCACCACCCTCACCTACGACCCGCCGCAAAACGGCGCCCCCGCGGCGCTCGCCAACCCCGGCGATTACGTCGAGATCGCCAAGACCGGCGCCGACTTCAAGATCTCCGCCAACAACAAGATCCTCGTCTCGCAGTACATGCAGGGCCAGGACGCCGGCGGCAACTCGGGCGACCCTGCCATGGCGCTGGCCGTCCCGATCGCCCAGTACCGCACCAAGTACCTGTTCCACGCCCCGATCAACTACGAGAAGAACTTCGTCAACCTCGTCGCCCCGAGCGACGCCAAGGTCACCCTCGACGGCGCCGCGGTCGCGGGCTTCTCCCCGATCGGCGGCACTGGCTACGGCGTCGCCCGCATCGCCCTGCCCAACAACGTCGACGGCAACCACGACATCGTCGCCGACAAGCCGATCGGCGTCAGCGTCTACGGCTACGGCCAGTACACCAGCTACTGGTACCCGGGCGGCCTCGACCTCGACCTCATCCCGCAGTGATGCATGGATGCGCTGACGCGCTGACGTGCTGACGCTGATGCGCTGATGCGCTGATCATCTCCGACGCCCCGTATGCGTGCATGCGGGGCGTCCTGTCGTTCGCGGCCGGGTGTTCGCCGACACGCCGGTCCACGACGCCCCGCCGTGGGAGCCACCCCCGCGGTGATCGACCTGCTCGACCGCTCGGCGTTGTAGCTCAGGCCTCGGCGCCGAAGATCGCGCGCAGACCGACCAGCGCGAGGTAGGCGAAGCCGGCGCTCATCGGGATCGTCAGGACCCAGGCGAGCACGATGTTGCCGGCGACGCCCCAGCGGACCGCGGACAATCGCTTGCTGGCACCGACGCCCATGATGCAGGCGCTGATGCAGTGGGTGGTCGAGACCGGCACGCCCATCGCGCTGGCGGTCAGGATCGTCGCGGTGCCGGCCGTCTCGGCGGCGAAGCCCTGGAGCGGCGTGATGCGGATGATCTTCGAGCCCATCGTCTTGATGATGCGCTTACCGCCGGCCATGGTACCGAGGCCGATCGCCGCGGCGCAGGAGAAGATGACCCAGGTCGGGACCTCGTCGCCGTCGGGCATCATCGACGCCGGGATGCCGACGTGGCCCGCGGTGATGAACGCCACCAGCGCGAGCGTGATGATGCCCATCGCCTTTTGGGCGTCGTTGGAGCCGTGCGAGAAGGCCATCGCGCAGGCCGAGACCAGCTGCAATCTGCGAGAGTTTCGCTGGATGCTCGCGGGTCGCATGCCGCGCACGATCCACAGCAGCGCGACCATGAACAGCAGCGCCACGGTGAAGCCGATCAGCGGCGAGGCGACCAGCGGGATCAGGACCTTGTGGACCAGCGTGTTCCAGTTGAACGCGTCGACCCCGTTGTGAGCGACCACCGCGCCGGCGAGCCCGCCGATCAGCGCGTGCGACGAGCTCGACGGGATGCCGTACCACCAGGTCAGCAGGTTCCAGATGCACGCGCCGATCAACGCCGCGAGGACCACCACCTGGGTGACGATCATCGGGTCCGCGAAGCCCGACGCGATCGTCTTGGCGACCGCGGTGCCGGTCACGGCGCCGACGAAGTTGAGCACGCCCGCGAGCATCACCGCGGTGCGGACCGGCAGCACGCCCGTCGATACCACCGTGGCGATCGCGTTGGCGGCGTCGTGGAAGCCGTTGATGTAGTCGAAGACCAGCGCGACGACGATGACGACGATCAGCAGCGTCAGCATGCTAACCATGCTTTACCGCCAGGTTCTTGAGCCGCTCGGCGACCGTCTCGCACTTGTCGATCGCGCGCTCGAGGTCCTCCAGCACCTCCTTGTCGCGCAGCAGGACCTTGGCGTCGATGTTGGGGTCGTGGAACAGCTGGCCGAGGGCGTCGCGGAACACCCGGTCGGCCTCCTTCTCGTGCGCCTTGATCACGCGACCGGCCGCGATCAGGGCCGCGTAGTCGTGCTTGCGCAGCGCCGGCAGCTCGGCGCGCAACACCTCGCCCATCTTGACCAGGATCAGTATCAGCTCGGTCATCGGCGGCGTCGGCTCCGGGACGCCGAACAGCACGAAGGTCCGCGCGGTCAGGTTGATGAGGTCGATGACGTCGTCGAGCGACGCCGCCAGCAGTTGAAGGTCCTCGCGGTCGATCGGCGTGACGAACACCCGCGCGAACTGCTCCTCGATCTCGTAGACGATCGCGTCGGCCTGGTGCTCGATATCTTGCACCTGCTCGCGGATCTGCTCCGCGGACACGCCCCGGGTGAACTGCGCCAGCGCCTTCGCGGCCTCGTCGAGCTTCTCGCTCTGGCGCTCAATGAGGCCGTAAAACACGTCCTCCCGGGGAAGGATCCATCGAATCAGGTCTTGAAGGCCCATGGGCGATTCTCCGCGCCCGGACCTTAACCGACGCCCGCGGCCGCTGTCCATCGCGGGTTCGCGCGGGCACCGCGCGCGATGTGTGTCATTCTCGTGACATGTTCAGCGGCAAGGCCCTGCTCGACTCGGTGCTGCCGGTCCTCCACGTCGGCGGTCTGCTGACGGTCGGGGTCGCCATGAGCCTGCTGCTGCGACGCGTCGCCACCGTCGTCGCCTTCCGCCAGCTGCACCCATGGATCCCCGTCCTGCACATAGCCGTATGGGGACCGATCCTGTTCATCCTCGAGGGCCGGCTGATCCCCGACTTCGACGGTCCGCGGGCTCTCGGACGCGCCCTCGGCCTCATCGTGCTGGCGATCGCCGCCCTGCCGTGGCTGCGCAGCGTGTTCCACGGCCTCGTCTTCGCCCTCGAGCTGCGTTACCACCTCGGCGACGACCTCCAGGTCGGCACCGTCAAGGGCCGCGTCGTCGCCCTCGGCGTCCGCGCACTGACCCTGCGCGCGCCCGATGGCACCGACGCCGTCGTCCCCTACGAGCGCCTCACCAGCGAGACCGTCATCCGCCTCAACCTCGTCGCCCACGACACCCCCTGCGAGCTCGCGGTGGAGATCCCGGCCACGCTGCCCCCCGCTCGCGCCGTCGTGCTCGCCCGGCAAGCCGCGGCGCTGAGCCGCTTCGCCTCGCCGCGGGTCTCGCCCGAGGTGTTCCTCTCGCCGCGGGACGGCCGGGTCACCGAGCTGACCCTGCGGATCCGCGGCTACCTCTTCGATCGCGAGCACGAGGAGCGCTACCGCAGCGACGTCGTCGAGCGCCTGCACGCCGCCTTCACCGCCGAGGCGCAGGCGGGGCCCCGCACGCTCGCCTGATCTTGGATCCTTTCGATTCCTCTGTCTCATGCGCATCGCGGCCCTGTCCGACTTCCATATCGGCGCTCGCGGCTATACCGACGAGTTTCACCACACCGAGGCCGACTTCCTCGCGTACCTCGCCGCCCTCGAGGCCGACCACGATCATATCGTCCTGGTCGGAGATATTTATCAGTGCGAGCATGCATTCCTGCCGCGGTCGGCCGCCCGCGAACTGGCCCGCGCCCGCGCCCGCATGCCAGCGCTCGCCGCCCGCATGCACGGCCCCAAGTACCTGTACGTGCACGGCAACCATGACGCCGTCGCGGCCCACGAGCTCGGCCTGCCAGAGCAGCTGCGCCTCGCGGCCGACGGCTTCACGGTCGTCTTCATCCACGGGCACCAGTTCGACCCGATCTTCCACCGGGCCCGCGCCGCCGCCCAGGCCGCCACCTGGTTCACCGGCCGCCTGCGCCGGGCCGGCCTGCGTCCGCTCGCGCAGTGGTTCGAGGGCCATGACATCGCGCTCAAGCACCGCCGCTTCGGCCGCGCCGACGGCCCCTACGCCCGCGCCGCGCGCACGATCCTGCGCGAGCAAGCCGCCGATCTCGTCGTCATGGGCCACACCCACGTCGCCCACCTGCACGCCTTGCCGGAGGGTCGAGTCGTCAACACCGGCAGCTGCAGCCGCGGCCGCCGGGTCCACGTCACGATCGACACCGCCGCGCGCAGCGTCGAGATCCACGCCGCGGGATCGTGTTAGCGTCGACGCATGTCGCCCGGGCCCCAGCTCCCGCTCTCGCAGGCCGTCCTCGGCCTGAGCCTGTTCGCCAGCATCGCCCTGCCGATCACACGGGACGGCCTGAGCCTGCTCGATGTGTTCCTGCGGCTCGCCGCCGAGAGCCCGCTCGGCGCCCTCGCCTTCCTGATCATGTTCGCGTCGCCGCAGCTGTTCGGACTCGCCGTGGCGATCGCCCGCCTCGTGCGCGACGAGTCGATCGCCCTCGCGCTGGTCCAGATCCCGGTGGCGATCCTGCAAGCGATGACCGTGCTGTTCGGTATGAGCCTGATCAACGCCCCGAAGGCCGTCGCACCGCTCGCCCTCGCCGGCTTCGCCCTCGTCTCCGCCCTGTACTATCTCTACACCTCGGGCGAGGCCGCGGCCGCCGACCGACCGCTGCCGCTGCGCTGGTACGTCCGCTGGGGCGCGCTGCTGGTCGCCGGCCTCGGCATGTGGCTGCGCCTGCAAACCCTCGGCAGCCTGCAGCTGGGCCTCGCCATCGACGTCGCCATCGGTACCGCCGCGCTGCTGCTCGTCAGCACCGCCTCGCAGCCCCGCATGACGGCCTGAGCCTGTCCTCGGGGACAGGGATAACCCTGATCGCGGCCTGTAAGTCGATTCGGCGGTTCCCGCGCAGTCCACGGATAGCGTGTGCGCACCGTGCCAACAGGCCGGTGCAGCCACATATTGGCGAATCCTGCCACTGAGCACATAAGTGCGAGCAATGCGGGATTTATGGGTAGAATCCTGGGGGTGGGCATACCCATGACCGCATCGGGCTCCCCCATGCAGGCCCAAAAATTGCGCTTCTCCGGGCATCTCCCCTGGGAAATTGGAACTGGGCATTACCCCTAAACCTGACACACAGGTTTGACACATCCTCGAGCCGGATTCAGCCTCGTGCTGCGCAATCCGCGACGGACGGCGCAGCCACCCCCAACGCGAGCAGGTAGCAATGTCCACCCAGATCGCCAGGACCTCCGAG
>JAYUXQ010001408.1:0-2391 GCA_043752905.1 Nannocystis sp.
ACGGCGTGGCCCCGGCCACGCCCTTCATTGCGCCGGACGCTTGTCGCGGGGCCCGCACAGTGGCAAAACGCCGCCATGTCGACCTCCGCGCGCACGCTCCTGTTCACGACTGCCTTCCTGGCCAGCGCCTGCACCGCGCCCGACGCACCGCCGGCGCAGAAGGCCGACCTCCGGCTCGAGGCCAAGAAGGTCGAGCCCAAGCCCGAGCCCGCGGCGAAGACCGAGACCAAGGCCGACATGGAGGCCAAGGCCAAGCCCGTCGAGGTCAAGCCGGCCGCGCCGGTCGCCAAGTTTCGCAAGGGTCAGATCGCCCGCGCCGGAATGAGCGCCGAGGACGTGCTCGAGTACAACAAGACCCAGGGCGACCCGATGGGCTCGATCGACCTGAAGACCGCCCTCGCCGGCGATCCGGTGCTCGAGGACGCCAGCAAGGGCAAGCTGTTCGCGACCTTCGACACGACGATGGGCAAGTTTCGCTGCGAGCTCTACGAGGACAAGTCGCCGAACACCGTCGCCAACTTCGTCGGCCTCGGACGCGGCATCCGGCCGTTTTACGACAAGAAGAGCGACAGCTGGAAGACAGCCCCGTTCTACGACGGCATCCTGTTCCACCGCGTGATCCCCGGCTTCATGATCCAGACCGGCGACCCGCTCGGCACCGGCACCGGCGGCCCCGGCTTCCTGATCACCGACGAGTTCGACACGAGCCTGCGCCACGTCGGCCCCGGCATCCTCTCGATGGCCAACCGCGGCGTGAACACCGGCAGCTCGCAGTTCTTTGTCACCGTCGCCCCGACCCCGCACCTCGACGACAAGCACGCGATCTTCGGCAAGTGCGACCCCAAGGTCGCGATCAAGATCAGCCAGGTCAACGCCAAGGCCGATCGCCCGCTCGACGACGTCAAGATCACCAAGCTGACCTTTAGCCGCGCCAAAAAGTGAGAAGCGAGAAGTGCGTCGCGACCTGTCCCGCGGGACAGGTCCTCAGCGGGCCTGCTGCGCGACGTAGCGGCGCAGCCAGCCCGGCTCTCCGCCCGGCTCCGCGTCGCGCACGCCGACCACGATCAGGCCGCCCGCGCCGTCCTCGACGACGCCCCGCGCCTCCCGGGCCACCTCGACCGGCTCCTCGATCGCCCACCGCGGCGTGAGCTCCATGCGAGTGGTGCCGGTGATGCGAGTGGTGCCGGTGGTGCCGGTGATGCCGGTAGTGCCGGTAATGCCGGTAATGCCGGTAATGTCGAAGTCGGCGAGCCACAGGTGCCGGGCCACGCCGTCGCCGGTCGCCCCGGCGAGCACGAGCGTGCCGTCCTGCGCGAGCACGATCGCCGCCGGCTTGCCGCCGAGCGCGTCCGCGTGCGCCTCGAAAACCGGGCGATCGTCGCGGTCCGGCATGTAGAGGCGGAGAAACCCGCCGATCGGGTCGAACTCGCGGCCGACCACCCACAGTCCGCCGTCCGGCGCGACCGCGGCGGCGACCGCCTCGAAGCCGACGCCATCGGTGTCGGCCTCCTGCAGCGCGCTCCAGGTCCCCGCGCCGTCGCCGTCGAAGCGACGCACGACGCTGCGCCACGGCGCCATCGCGCTCTCGTGACCGTCCGTACCGACCGCGAACAGCTCGCTGCCTTGCAAGGTCACGCCGCGCACCCCACCCTGCCCGATCGCCAGCATCGGATCGGGCCACCTCGACTTGCCCTCGGGCGTGAAGCGGCCGAGCCACCCGTCCGGCACCTGGCACGGCACCTGGCAGCGCACGCCGCCGATGATCAGGTCCCCCTGGTCAGTGACGGCGAGGCCCTCGCCCCACTCGTCGAGCTTGGGGTCGCCGCCGTTCCAGTGCCCGGTCGCCAGGTTGCTGAAGCTGATGAGCGTGCCGTCCGCCGGCGCGAGCCAGCCGACCCAGAGATCGAGGCGTCGATCGGGGTCCTCGCGGCTGCCGCCGACCACGACGAGCGTGCCGTCCGGGGCGAGCGCGAGCTCGCGGGCGAAGTCGCTGCGCTTCTCGTGGCCCGCGTGGCGCGTCTGCCAGACCATCGCCCCGTCCTCGCCGGCGAAGCGCGCGACCCAGACGTCGCGGTAGGTCGCGTCGTTGACCTGTGCGATCTCGCCGGCCACGATCGCGTCGCCGGCCGCGTCGCGCAGCAGCGACCAGCCGAGCCCCATCGTCGTGACCGTCCACCCCGCCGTCGGCGGGCAACCGTCCGCGCACGACTCGCCACCGCTGCTCGAGCCGGGCTCACCTGTACTCGCCACCGGACCTCCCGTGCTCGTGCCGGTCGGCGCGTCCGTGGTGCTCATGCCCGTGGTCGTGCCCGGCAGCTCGACCTGCGTCGTCGAGCCGAGGCCGAAGGCGTCGAAGTTGCAGCCGGTGGCGAACCAGGCGAGCGGAGCAGC
>JAYUXQ010001409.1:0-2390 GCA_043752905.1 Nannocystis sp.
CCGGGTCGAGGGCCCACGCGAAGTTGTCCTTGCGGCACGGGCCGTACTGGACAATCAGCTTCTCCTCCTGGGGGGCGTTGTGGCCGAACACCGCGAGGCCGAGGTGGACGAGGTTCTCGACCGGGTTGTTGTTGTTGAGGACGACGTCGAACAGCGACACGTCGCCGGCGAGCGCGTCGCGGGCCTGGTCCCAGCCGCCCAGGCCGGGGCCGGCGTGGGTCATGCCGTTGTTGATGTTGAGCATCGACGAGGAGGCGTCGAGGAGCACCATGATGCGGGGGAGACCCGGGGTGCAGATCGGGGCGACGACGTCCTTCTGGATCTTGACGATGACGGCCGTGAGGGCGTCGATGAGCTCCTGCGGGTTGCCAGCGTCGATCGCGGCGGTGGTACCACCGGCGGCGGCCAGGTCGTTGGCGAAGCCCTGACCCTCGGCGTCGCCGATGGCGACGACGTAGGTCGGGATGTCCTGCATCGTGAACAGGTTGCCCGCGGTGATCTTCGGGTCCTGGGTGGCCGGCTTGAGCTGCATCATGCCGGTCGGGTCGGTCCACTTGCCGTCCGTCAGCACGAGGAGGATCGCGGCGCGCTTGTTATTGTCCAGCGGGTGGTCGGCCTTGGCCTTGGCGATGTACGTCGCGGCGAAGTCCATCGCGCCCTTGGTCCACGTGCCGATGCCGGTCTTGTTGCCGCCGGAGGGCGCACCCACGGCCTCGAGCGCCGCGAGGATCGCGTCGCCGTTGGTACACTCGATGTAGGCCTTGGCCGGGTCGGCGTCGTCGTACCAGGGTACGTCGAGCTTCTGGCCGTCGATCAGGCCGGAAGTGTCGGCGGGGATCTTGGTGCCGGGCGCCTGCGGGTTGGGATCGTGACCGAAACGAACCAGGCCAAGAATGAAGTTCTCAGCGATGTAGCCGTTGTCGTAGGCGATGGCCTTCGTGATCGCGTCGACGGCGCCCTCCCAGCGAGTGGTGTCGGCGTCGAACTGCTCGTTCATCGAGCTCGAGTTGTCGAGGATGATGCCGAACAGCGGCTTCTTGAACGTGCAGTTGCCTTCCTTTTGGCAGGGCACGGGCGCCGCATCCACCGTCGGGGGCTCCGCGCCGCCGACGAAGGCGAGGCCGATACCGGCCAGGAGTCCCGCTTGCACGCCGATCCGCTTCCATGAACCAATCAAACTGAGGCGCTTCATCGCTGTGTAATCCTTGCTTGCTAGTGGAGAGCCCGCGGCACTGAACGTGGCGTGCGAACTCGCTTTACTCGTTGAGCCCGGACGGTACGCCAGTTGCCAGGGGGCGTCAATACTGCGGCGGCACACGGGCTAACCGTCGTCCGCGGGTATCTGCGGTGTCTCTGCCGCGTCACGGGTTTCCGGCGCGGGACGCTCGACCTTGCTCTCCGCGTCGGAAGTCCCTTCTGCACCTGCGCCGCTGGAGCGGTTGGCAAAAAAGCGTGAATCAACGCACGTGCAAAGGCCTTCACCTTGCGTGAGCGCACTTCATCGACTTTCATCGACCTCGACGCAAGGAGATCGCCGACCGCGGCGGGGTGCCAGGGTTATAACGCGTGGGCATGCTCCGCCGCTTCGTGCACTCGCCGCGCTCGCGGTACGACATCACCGCGCCGGCGATGCGCGCGGTGAGTGTCCTGTCCATGGCTTCGTCGGCTCTGCTGGCGATCGCGTGCCATCGCGAGGTCGTGAACACGCCGCCCCCGCGCCCGCCGGTGGTCGAGCCGGCCCCGGTGACCCCGCGGCGGCTCGAGCTCGATGCGGCGCGCATGGCCGTCGACATCACGACGCTCGCGGCGGACGACTTCAACGGGCGTTACACGCTGAGCCCGGACCTGCGCCGCGCTGCCGAATTGCTGGCCCGGCGTCACGGTGAGCTCGGCCTCTCGCCGGTCGGCGCGGACTTCATGATCGACTTCCCGCTGCGCACCGGCGCGCGGCTGCGCGAGCCGGCGCGCCTGGAGACGTTCAAGCCGGCGAAGCCCGGGGGCGCGGGCACGCCGACCGCGTTCGCGGGGCAGGATTTCGTGGTCCTGCCGCAGAGCGGCTCGGGTGCGGTGCGAGGCGAGCTGGTGTTCGCCGGCTATGCGGCGCAGTCGGAGCCGCCGAAGCCGGCGGACGGGGCGTCGGAGTCGGGCACGGACACCGGCACGGGTGGCGGGAGCGAGCTGGTGTCGCCGCCGTACGATGACCTCGCGGGCGTCGATCTCAAGGGCAAGGTGGCGCTGGTGTTGCTCGAGGCGCCGGGCCGGCCGGACCCGATGATGCTGTTCACGCGCTTGCAGGAGGAGGCGCAGCGCTTCACGGACGCCGCGACGCCCCTCAAGGCCGCGGGCGATCTGCGGGGGCTGACGAAGCTCCACGCGCGCGCGCAAACGCG
>JAYUXQ010001410.1:0-2388 GCA_043752905.1 Nannocystis sp.
GGTGAACCAGGTGAACCAGCTCGTGGGCGAGGACATACTCGATGAGGGCGATCGGTGCCTGGACGATACGCCAGTTGATACGCAGGGTCCCGCGCGCGTCGCAGCTGCCCCAGCGCCTCCGCTGCTCGCGGACGATAAGGCTCGGTCGCTCGATCCGCGCCTGCCGGCAAACCTCGGCGAGGCGGCCGGGCAGGTACAGATCCGCGCGCTCCTTGAGTGAGCCTGCAAGGCAACGACGGACCTCGAGCCGACGTTCGTCCCCGTGCAGCCCCGGTGCGATCGGTACCTCATACCAGCCGGCCCGGATGCGCGGATAGTCCTCCCCGGCCGCCTCGATGACCTTGAGGCGGAACTGTCGTCCGAGGTAGAGGACAGTTTCGCCGGTCACGAACTCCCGCTCGGAGGGTGGCGCCGGCAGCTCCTGGACCCGGCGGATGCGCTGCACCACCCATGTGGCCTTGCGGCGGACAACATCATTGAGCCGGTCGAGCGAGGTCTCGAGCGGGGCCGTCACAACCAGCCCGCCGTTATCCTCGATCGTCAAGGCGACCGTCCCCCGCTTGTCGCTACGCCGGATCAGAAACGGGATGCGCGTCAGCCCGTACTGGATCTCCGAGCGCTCGACCATCACCGGGGGTTCCTACGCTTGAGCAGGTCGACGACGCTCGCGGCCATGGCGTCGGCCTGGTCCTGCGTGTAGCCGGCGGCCTTGAGCTGGCGCTTGATGATGCGCCGCATCTCCCGCTGCACGTCGTCCTTGTGCACCCAGTCGACGAGCCCGATCTGCGGCGCGAGCTGCTCCTCCAGAAGCGACGCGAGCTCTGTCTTCGCCTCGTCGACCTTGCCCTTCGGACCCCCGGTGTTGATAAGCCCGAAGATGGCGAAGCCGGTCTCGGTGAGCCCGAGCTTCTCGGCCGCACCGGCCTGGCCGCGCATCTCGCTCTTGATCGCCTCGAAGAGCTTGAGCTGCTGGGCGGCATCGATGCGCTTGGCCTTGCGGTCGGCGATGATCTGCTCGAGGCGCTGGCGCAGCGACGTGAAGAATGCCGGGTTCTCGTCGAGCTTGACGTGGATCTCGTTTTTCAGCGCGTGCTCCATCTCGCTCGCACGCGCGTCGTCGGTCCTGAGCGCCCGCAACTTCTCCTCGAATTCAGGGGTGAACAGCGAGACCTGCTTGACCAGGATCTGGATGCCCTCGGCGATGACGGCCTCCTCGATGAGCTGCCGGACCTTGGCGCCGCAGTCGGAGACGTCGATCTTGTCGTCCCGATACCTCGCGGCGGCGGTCGCCCGGATCTTGCCGAGCCAGCGGGCGTCGCTCACGTAGGGCAGCGCGCGCGGATCGGGGAGCAGCATATCCAGGCTCTGCGCGAACCGGCGAAACGCCAGTTCGAACTCGGCCCGCACGTCCTCGGGCTCGAGGGTCGCCACGCACGCGTCGAGGTCGTCGCGGTCCTTTACCCGCACGAACGTCCGCAGGACCGCAGCGTGCCGCGTCTGGAGCCGGGGGAGCTCGTCACCGATGGGTCGCATCGCCCCCTGTACGTCGGCCGGGGCGAAGATCTCGAGAGCCTCCTGGAGAGCCTCGGAGACGCCCCAGTAGTCGACGATGAGCCCGTAGGTCTTACTTTCGGCAGTGCGATTCACGCGAGCGATCGCCTGCAGCAGCGTGTGCTCTTTGAGCGGCGCGTCGAGGTACATCACCTGCTCGACGGGCGCATCGAAGCCGGTCAGGAGCATGTCGCAGACCACGAGCAACGACAGCGGGTCGTCCTGCTTGAGATAGCGGGCGATCAGGTCCCTGCGCTGTTCCTCGTTGGTGTGATGACGGTCGAGCAGGTCGTCTTCCCCGTGGGATCCCGAGATGATCACCGCCGACTGCGGCGCGTTGAGCCGGTCGAGCGCCTCCTTGTACAGGCAGGCGACCTCGCGCGAGCAGGCCACGATCTGACCCTTGAAGCCGCCTGGCGCGATGGCTGTCGTAAAATGCTCGAGAAGGTCGAGGCTGATCGCCTCGATGCGCCGCGGTGCGCCCGCGATCGCGGATTCTCGTGCGTACTTCTTTTTAATGGCCTCGCGCTCCGCATCGCTGCGGTCGGCGAACACACGATCGAAGATCGCGTCGAGGGTGTTGCCGATGATGCGCAGCTCGGGCAGCCGGCCCTCGTAGAAGATCGGCACCGTGGCGCCGTCAGCGACCGCCTGCTCGATCGTGTAGGTGTCGATGTAACCGCCGAACGCCGTGAGCGTGCTGCGGTCCTTCTTGTCGATCGGCGTCCCGGTGAAGCCAAAGAAGGCCGCGTTCGGCAGCGCCTTGCGCAGGTTCGCGGCGAGGCCGCCGTACTGCGTGCGATGAGCCTCGTCGGCGAGCACGAACACGTTCGTGGC
>JAYUXQ010001411.1:0-14560 GCA_043752905.1 Nannocystis sp.
CCAGCACGGCCACCCCCACCCCGACGACAATACGTCGCGGCCACCGGCTCGCCGCGCGCGCCACCTTGCCCCCGAGCTGCGCCCGCCTCGCCGAGATCAGTCGCCCGAGCCGGGCCGCGTGCGCGAGCACCTGCGCGCGTGTCAGCGCAAACTCGCCAGGCACCTCCGGCGCCCGCCGGGCCTCCGCCAGCAGCGCAGGCAGCTCAGAGCGCTGAGCCTCGCGCTCGCGCTCCGGCAGCAGCGCCCACAGCTCCGCCGGCAACCACCTGGCCGGGTCACTGTCCTCGAGGACAGCTCCACCGGTCGCGCGCGCCAGCGCCTGCGTCCCCTTTATCAACGGCGCGGCCGCGCTGCGCGGCGTGCAGGTCGGTTCGGCCGCGATCGCCTGCGCGGCGCGTTGCGCCTCCTCGGCGGCGTCGAGATGAGCCCGGGTGGCGGTCGTCACTGTGGTCATTGAAAATTCTCCGCGCCCGCCGGCTCGTCCCCGGGCTCCCCTTGCGCCTCGTTCGGCGCCTCGGCCTTGGCCCCCGGCTTCACGCGCACCGGCGGCGGCTTCTTCAATCCACGCAGCGGCCGCAGGTCCTTGACGACACACAGCTCTCCGCCCTCGCGCTGCACGCTGACGATCACCGGCGCGTCCGGGAACTTCTCGTGGCAATGATAGCGGTGATATCCGGTGTGAAAATCCGCGCCCTCGTCGCCCTTCTTTGGGTCATAGGCGATGATGTTCGGCGGCAGGTGCCGCAGCACCGCGAACCCCGAGATGCAGCCGGTGAAGGTGTACACCGTGTTGAGATACGCCTTGCGCTCGGTCCGCCACAGGCGCGCGTGCAGGTCCTCGAGCGCCTCCTTGTAGGAGTTGCCGTAATAATCGGTATCATAGTGACCGACCGCCCCGCCGAGCCCGCCGATGAGCCGATTGAAATACACGTACTCGTGCGGGTGCATGCGCCACATCACATATATAATGTCGGCGGACGCGATCACCAGCAGCCCGGCGCCGACGACCGCGCCGACCGCACCAAAGCGCCGCCTCGCCCACCCGAGCGCGATGTCCAGCACCAGCGCGCCGAGCACGGAGAACGGCGGGATGATGAACAGGAAGTGGCGATAATTGTCATAGAGGATCGACCCCTTGGCCACCGCGTACACCGGCGGCAGCCAGATCGCCATGCCCAGCAGCAGCAGCGCGAGGCCCTGGCGATGATGCACCAGCAGCTCACCCCTCACGACCCCCCGGACCAGCACGTACACCCCCCACAGCGTGCCGCACAGCGCCAGCGCCAGCGTCGGCTCCGGCGTCTGGATCGCGAAGTAATGGACCAGGTAGTCCCAGCCGAGGTCGAAGTTCGACATCTCGACGCCCGCGAACGGCATGTCACGCTCGTGCGCGTCGAAGCCGCTCATGCGGGTCAGGGCGATGAACGGCCGGCGCAGCGGGTCGAGCTGGGCCCACGGCCACCCGAGCAACATGACCATCCAGGCGCCGAGCCCGACGCCCGCGCCGATCTTGAGCGCGTGAAAGCTCTGGGCCTCGGTGGCGAGCACGCTGCGACGCAGCCAGCCGGCGTGCAGGGCGTACAGGCCGAGCACCAGCACGAGATAGCACAGCAACAGCATGCCGCCGATGCGCACGCTCATCGTCACGCCGATCGAGATCGCCAGGCCCACCAGCGTCCACCGCGACGGTCGCGGCAGCCGGGCGATCATCCCCGTCATGAAGTACAGACTCCATACATACGCGACCGCGAAGGGCGTATCCTTCGGGTTGTTGAACATGTGCCCGTAGAGCACGGGATTGAGCGTCACGATGCCCAGCGCCAGCAGCCCCGCCCGCGGCCCGCCGAGCAGACGCCCGAGCTTCCACGTCCCGATCAACCCCAGCACGCCGACCAGACACCCCAACAGATGCAGCGCGATGACCTCCTGCATCGGCGCCGCGATCCTGCGAAAGATCGCGCCGAGCAGGTCGTAGCCGCCGCCGTAATAATAGTTCGCGCGGTAGGTCAGCGCCCCCTCGTCGGTGAAGCCCGACGTGTACCAGTTGAGGATATGCGCGCCGTAGCCGAGGTGCGGCGCCTCGTCCATCGTCACGCCGAAGTCGCGGAAGGTCGTCAACGCGATCGCCAGCACCACGGCGATCGCCAGCCACGCCGCCCGGTCGTACCAACCCACCGGCGCCGATGGCAGCAACCGCACGAGCGAGGACGGCCGGTCGCCATCCGCCGCCAGGCGGATGGAGCCATCCGTCGCCAGGCGGACGGGGCCATCAGCCGCGGGCTGCGCGTGTGGAGGAGTGGACGGCATCGCCTCGAAGCGGCGCAACCTTTGCCCGCAGCCCGCCACCCTGTCAACCTCGCCCGCGGGCCTCCCGCACGCGTCCCCACCGCCTCTGCGGGCACGCGCGACCTCGCCAGTCGCTCGCCACTCGCTCGCCACTCGCTCGCCACCACCCTCGTCGGACCCCGCGTAGCCTCGTCGCAATTGAATCACGACCGGCCGTCACGTGTGCCTCGGGCCACGCGCTCCGGAGTGATTTTATGACGTTTTGCGCCGGGTTTGCCCGGATCGATATTACCGTGTTCGAGCCCGGCACCCCGATGCAGGGCTGGGCCATGCCTCACAACCTCGCGCTGCGCGTCGGCACCCCGCTGTACGTCCGCGCCGCGGTGTTCGAGCAAGACGGCCGCAAGTTCGCGTACGTCTGCGCCGACCTCAACTTCATCAGCTGGGCCGTGCGTCACGGCGTCCTCGCGGCGCTCGCCCGCAGCGGCGCCCGCGGGCTCGGCCCGCACGACACGATGCTGACCGCGACGCACACCCACAGCGCCCCCGGCGGCCAGTCGCAGTACCTGATGTTCAACGCCGCCTGCCTCGGCTTCTCGCCGCGGGTGTGGAGCGCCGTCGTCGACGGCATCACCCGTGCGATCGTCGCCGCCGACGAGGCGCTGGAGCCCGTGACCCTGCGCCTCGGCCACGTCGAGATCTCGCCCGCCGGGCCTCGTGCTCGCCGGGGTCCCGGCCGAGCCGACCGTGTGCGCCGGCCGCCGCCTGCGGGCCACCCTCGCGCAGGCGCTGTCGGCCAGGGCCCGCCCCGGCGCCGTCAGCCCGCATACGATCGTCATCAATGGATATGCCAACGCATATTCCGGGTATGTCTCGACCTACGAGGAATATCTCGTGCAGGAGTACGAGGGCGCCGCGACGCAATTCGGCCCGCACACCCTCGCCGCCTATCAGACCATGTTTCGCCGGCTCGCCGCGATGTCGCCGCCGGACGACCCGACCGCCGACGAGCCCGGCCCGGCCCCCGACCGCTTCGACCCCGCGCGACTGATCTGCCAGCGGATCGCCGGCCGCCGCTCGCCGATCGTCCCGGCGCCGGCCACCCTCGAGCACCTGCGCGCCTTCTCGCCCGACCTCGACCCCACGATCTTCGCACCGCAGGCACTGTCATGACGATCGCACTCCCGCCCATTCCTCGCGCCGACGACCATTACTTTCACCCGCGCAGCGAGGCCGAGGTGTGCGCGCGTCGGGCCACACGCCCTCGACGTCGGTCGTGACCTGGCCCTCCTCGGTCGGGACATCGACCGTCCGCTTCGCGACCCGCGCGCCGTCCGGACCGAGCTCGGCCCGGCCTTCATCACGTCGGGCGCGCCCTGCTTCGCCACCCCGGCCGGCGCGGCCTCCCGCTCGGGCCGCGGGTTCGCGGTGCACGCGAGCGTCAGCGCGGCGAAACAAAGCGCGATCGTCCGGGTCTCAACAAACGCCGACATTGGCCGCCAGGCTATCACGGCCTCACCTCGCCGATCTCGTCTCCATTCGCTCCCATTTCACGTCGCGGTCGCGCTGGTGCGCTGCGCGGTCGCCACGTACGATGCCGCGCGCGGTCAGCCCGCGTAGCGGCCGATGACCACGTCGCGCTTGGTGTCGCCGTAGAACGACGAGCCGGACGAGGTGCTCCAGCTGTGGCCGACGACCGGGTGGGTCGCAGTGTTGGTGTCGACATACAGGCGCAGCGTGCCCTGACCCACGCCCTGGTCGTGAGCGCCGCCGACATCCGACATGTAGCGGGTGTCCGTGGTGCCGTGGTAGCTGCTGCTGGTGTCGATGATCTCGACGGTATACTGCGCGGTGCCGGCGACCAGCGGCGCGGTGCCGGTGCGGGCCTTGGGGAAGTCGGCGACGATGGCGATGTGGCCGCTCGAGGTGCAGGTGGAGAAGGTGCCGCAGGTCATTTTGGTGCAGCCGGCGTCGAGGTACTCGATGGCGATGATGTCACCGGGCTGCACGTCGTGGATCGACTCGATGCGGGTGAAGCCGTCCTCCACCTCGATCTTGTCGTGATACGAGGCCGCGTGCGGGCTCGTGCAGCCGAACCATGCGACGTAGTCCGGGTCATAGGCGCGCTCGAACAGCTGGGTGACCAGGGTGGCGCACTTCGAGCGGTTGGTGCTGTAATCGAGGCCATTGACCCCCTCCCAGGTGATCTTGGTCGGATCTCCGTAGAAGTTGAAGGCCGGCAGCACCGTGGCGACCAGCATCTCGGCGAGGTCGAGGTGCTCGACCACGCTGGCCGCGGCCGTCTGCGGAGAGATCGCAGCAAGGGTCGCGCTCATCATCACAAGGCTGCCCACCACCCGGTTGCAAAAATTCATCATGACTCCGTTCACACGCCCCATTTTCGGCGCGAGAGCTCTACTGACCACCAAACCCGTCACGCTGGCCACGCGGCGCAGCAGACATCACAAACAGCGATCGACCCTCGACGTCCGAACAAACAAATAAGACACTGTCACGATCTGCCGCAGCCAGCGAACTCGGCCCCTCGCGCGGCGAGAGCGGCGCCGTTCTCTGACCCGACGTAAGTTGTTGTACCTTACAGATACGTGACTCCATCGTAAAGCCCATTAATCGCCTATCTACAAAATAGCTATGATTACTCCTTACATGTCGGACGAACAGAACGACGGTCCGCCGCTGCCGGCGCCGAAGACCTGTCTCGGCCCGATGCGATTGTCACCAACTCATGCGATTCGCCGCGCGCGCCGACTCTCGACATATCGCCGACGCAGTCAGCATCGCGCGCGGGGCCGCCATTCCCCAGAGGGCGGAGGGCGCACGCCTGGGGGCTACCCGCCTCGCAAGCGGGGCGTCCACGTGCCTTGACAGCTCGCTTCAAGCGCCCGTAAGATGTTGATGTTTCGCGCGTGTTGGCAGCCTGCCTGGTGACAGAAATCCGGAGATCTATGCAACGAAGCGAACTGTCCCCCGGCGCCCTCGCGCTCGTATTCGGGCTCACATTTGGGCCGCTCGCCTCGGCCTGCTACAGCGGCTCCGCGGCCGACGGCGGCGGCTCCGCGGCCGCTGCCAGCACCGGCGGTGAAGCTACCGCTGCAGACGCAGACGGCGGCGGCGACTCGGGCGGTGACTCGGGTAACGACGCGACCGGCGATCCACCGCCTGCATTGCCCGAGGTGCCCGCGCCGACGATCCGCCGGCTCACCGCCGCCGAGTTCAAGCACAGCGTCACCGACCTGCTCGGCCCCGTCACGTTCTCCGCGATCGAGGCCGACTCCTCGCAAGAGGGCTTCTTCGCGGTCGGCAACGCCCGCGTCGCGCTGTCCCCCGCCGGCGTCGCGCTCTACGAGAAGGCGCTCGCGGACGCGACCCTCCAGGCCTTCGCCGACCCCGCCCGCGTGCCGACGATCGTCGCCTGCGTGCCGGCCCTGCCGACCGACACCATGTGCCTGCGCGACGCGATCGCCACCTTCGGGCGCCGGGCCTGGCGGCGCCCGCTCGCCGCCTCCGAGGTCGACCGCTACCTCGCCATCGCCAGCACGATCGGCGTCGAGACCTCCGACGCCGTCATCGGCCTCCGCCACGCGCTGTGGGGCGTCCTGCAATCTCCCAACTTCCTCTATCGCGTCGAGCTCGGCGCCCCCTCGCCCGCCGACGGCGGCCGCGTCCGCTTCTCCTCCTACCAGATGGCCTCGCGCCTCGCCTTCACCATGTGGAACACCCTCCCCGACGAGGCCTTGCTCGACGCCGCCGAGCGCGACGAGCTGCTGACCTCCGACGGCATCATCAACCAGGCCACCCGCATGCTCGCCGACCCGCGCGCGCGTCAGGGCGTGCAGAACTTCATCGGCGAGCTTTATGAGCTCTGGCTGCTCGACGAGAAGGTCAAGGACCCCGTGCAGTTCCCGGAGTGGACCCCGACGCTGCGCCAGGTGATGCGCGATGAGCTGCTCGCCCGCATCGAGGACGTCGTGTTCACCGCGCCGGACGACTTCTTCTCGCTCTACGACAGCCAGAAGGTGTTCGTGAACAACGAGCTGGCGCTCCTCTACGGCCTGCCTGCCGTCGACCCCGACAGCTTCCGCGCCGAGCTGCTCCCGGAGGACAGCCCGCGCCGCGGCCTGATCGGTAGCGGTCTCATGCTGGCGATGAACTCGCTGCCGGCCCGCACCTCGGCGACCGCCCGCGGCAAGTTCATCGCCGAGTCCCTGCTGTGTCGCACCGTCCCGCCGCCACCGCCCGAGGTCGACACCAACCTCGAAAAGCCCGACCAGCAGGACCCCGGCCCGCACACCCTGCGCGAGAAGCTCGAGCCCCACCGCGCCAACCCGGTCTGCGCCGGCTGCCACAACATCACCGACCCCCTGGGCCTCGCGCTCGAGCACTTCGACACCGTCGGCCGCTACCGCGAGTTCGACCAGGGCCTCGTCATCGACGCCAGCGGCGCGCTCGACGGCATGGCCTTCCTCGACGGCGCCGAGCTGGCGACGCGGCTGCGCGAGCACCCCGAGGTCGCCCGCTGCCTGGTCCGCAAGCTCGCCACCTACACGGTGGGCCGCGTGCCCGCGCTCGCCGAGCTCGAGACCCTCGCGGTCCTCGAGGACGCGCTGGAGATCGAAGGCAACCGGTTCGACCGCCTGCTGTTCGCGCTCGTCACCCACGACGACTTTCGCTTCGCTCACCCGCAAGCCAGCATGATCGCGCCCGACGAAGGAGAGATGCCATGACCGCCCTGCGTCACAAGATGCTCCCGCGCCGCACCGTCCTGCGCGGCCTCCTCGGCGGCGCCGCGATCGCGCTGCCGCTCCCCCGCCTCGCCGGCATGCTCAACGGCAACGGCACCGCCTACGCCGACGGCACCCGCCTCAAGCCCCGCTTCCTCACCTGGTTCTTCGGCAACGGCGCCGACCCGAGCCAGTGGGTCCCCGCCGCCACCGGCGTCGGCCCGGAGTGGTCGATCAGCAACTCGCTCGCGCCGCTCGCCGAATACAAGGCCTGGCTGTCGGTGCTGTCCGGCTACGACCTCAAGGTCCCATATATCTACGCGCACAAGTCCTCGCCCGCGGCGGTGTTGACCGGCGCCCAGGCGGTCGACGGCGGCGACGTGCAATTGCCGTCGATCGACCAACGGATCGCCCCGCTCATCAATGGCGATACCGCGTACCCCGGCGGCATCCACGTCGGCATCAGCAACGTCACCGGCGCCGGCGCGCTCGACTTCAACATCTCGTTCAACGGCCCCAACGCCCCGAACCCGCCCAACTACAGCCCGGCCGCGCTGTTCGCCAGCCTGCTGGCATTGTCCGGCTCGCAGGAGCCCGACCCCTCGCTGTTTCGCCGCAAGAGCATCCTCGACGCCGTCGCGGCCGACGCCAAACAGTTGCAGGCCCAGCTCGGCCGCGAGGACCGGATCCGCCTCGACCGTCACCTCGAGGGCCTCGCTCAGCTCCAGACCCAGATCGACGCGACGATCGACGGCCCAGGCTGCGGCGCCCCGATCGACCCCGACGTCGCCTACCCCGACCGCGGCGCCGACGGCGTGATCAGCCTCGGCCGCTGCCGGGCCTTCGCCGACCTGATCACCTTCGCCTTCTCGTGCGAGCTGACGCGCGTCGCCACCCACGTGTTCTCGTGCGCCGCGTGCCACGCCGGCTACCCCGAGGCCGGCCTCGGCGAGGTCACCTTCCACGAGGACCACGGCCACCTGCTGAGCCCGATGGGCCCCGAATACGCCAAGAACGGGTTCTACACCGGCGTCGCCTATGCCATGAGCGGCCTCGCCGAGCTGCTGCAGCGCCTGCGCGACACCCCCGACGGCGCCGACAACCTGCTCGACAACTCCATCATCTACACGACCTCGTGCATCGGCGTCCCGTGGGAGCACAGGATCGACGACTACCCGTTCCTCGTCATCGGCAAGGGCGGCGGCCTGCTCAAGGGCGACATCCACCACCGCGCCATGGGGGACAACGCCAGCAAGATCCCGTTCACCCTGCTCAAGGCGCTCGGCGGCCCCGACGCCTCGTTCGGCCTCGCCGAGGGCCTCGTCAGCGAGACGATCCCCGAGCTGCTCGTGTAGTCGGGCCAAAGCGCTCACCGGTTTTGACCGGGCCGACGGGCGGCGACCGCGAATGTCGCCTCTCGATCGGCGTCATCGGTATCATCGGCATCATCGGTATCATCGGCGTGTCGGTCTCATGGGCATCATCGGCTCCGGCGGCGCGCTGACCCTCGCCTTCGCCAGCCACGTGCCGAGCAGCTGCCAGTATCCCGGCCCGTGACGGCGCGCCAGCGGGAGCGCGTCGCGGTTGTCGAGGTCGGTCTCGTACATGCCGTGGCCGGTGCGCGGCAGCACCTTGAGCTCGGTGTCCGGGTGGCTCCGGCGCACCATCGCGGTCTTGATGAGCGGCACGCTGCGCTCGACCGGCACGAACGAGTCCGCCTTGCCGTACACGAACAGCGCCGGGCAGCGCAGCTCGGCGATCGCCGGCAGCGGGTCATAGCGATAGAACTCGCGGGCCGCCGCGCGCGGCTCATCCGGCAGCGGCGACGGCGGGAGCGCGACATATGAGGCCCACGGCGCGGCCGCGGCGGCCCTGTGCACCGCGACCAGCGAGTCGCGGCCGGTCCCGTCGCGGATCCAGTCCATCAGTAATCGTTGATAGTTCACCGCCTCGAGGATCTGCGGCCCGGCGAAGCCGTCGACCCGCATCGCGTGCTCGATGCGATAGATCTCCTGCTCGGCCGCGGGCAAGGTCGGCGTCGAGATGTTGATGACGAACGCGACCGCCGGCGAGCGTGACCCCGCCAGCGCCGCCACCCACCCGCCCTGGCTGTGCCCCCACACGCCCACCCGCCCGCGCTCGATGTCCGCGCGGCCGCGCAGCAGCTCGACCGCCGCCAGCGCGTCGTCCGCCAGCGCCGGGACCGGCACCTGCGAGGCCTCGCCCCGCGACGCCCCGACCCCGCGCCGGTCATAGATGAACGCCGCGAAGCCCTGCGAGACCAGGAAGTCGGCGTCCTTGCGGTGGGCGTCGCGCGGGGCGCCATGCTCGTCCGGGACCAGCACGACCGCCGGATGCGGGCCCGGGGTCGCCGGGGCCAGCAGCGTGCCGGCGAGCGTCCGCGTGTCGCTCTTGAACTCGAGCGCCGCCTCGCGGATCGGCACGCGCACCGCGACGACGTCGGGCTCGCCGTCCTGCTGGAACGTCACGCTGGTGATCGCGCCCTGCGCGTCGCGGCTAAAGCCGAGGACCATCACCGCCGGCGCGGCGACCAGCAGCGCCGGCCCGGCGAAGAACCGGTCCTTGCCCCCCGGAAAGATCGCGTTGAAGCGGCCCGAGAAGAAGTCCGTGAAGTGCAGCTGCGCCAGCTCCGGCATCCGCTCGAACGCGACCATGTGCCCCGCCCCCGCGTCGTACAGACCCATGTACTCGCGCAGCGCACCCGGCTCGACCGGCATCGTCCGCCGCATCTCGAAGCTGCCCTCCTGGCCCTCGCCGCGGGCCACACCGATCAACGCCTCGTGCTCGAGCCGACCCTGCAACGCGACCTTGCTGCGCCGCCCCGGCAGCATGAAGCGCAGGGCGTCGCCCGCGGGCAGATAGTCGGTCAGCGTCGCCGCGCGGACCCCCTCGGCCGGCAGGTCGAAGCTCGGCCGCACATCGGTGTGCGCCGGCAGATGCAGCGCGAACGGGCTGTAGCGCTTGCCGATCCTGTACCCGCCGACCCAGTCGCCGGCCAGCGCCGCCGAGGTGCCGCCGGGCCCGTGGCTCGCCTGTCTCGCGGGACAGGCGAGCAGCAGCGCGACGAGCACCAGCGGTACGCGGCGGAGGGTGACGGACATGAGCACCAGGCCAGAAGCTTAGCGCAATCTCGCCCATATGTGATCAGCGGTGCGCGCGCAATCTCCTCGAAGCACCATCATTCCCATCCGCCTCGTCGCGCTCTGCGGCCCGCCTGCCCGGAACCCGCATCCGGCCGTCCGCATCGGCCCTCTGCGCGGACCTGGGGAGCCACCGCGGCGGCCCAGGTCGCGCCTCAGCGGGCCTGCGCCGACCGGCGCGCCCGGGCCACGCGGATCCGGGTATCACACGAGCCATGCAAGTCCTCGTATAACTGCTCCGCCGCGAGCCGCCCGCCCGCCCGCGCCAGCACCCAGCGATCCAGCGCCAGCAGCCCCGGCCCCGGCCTGCCATCCGCGCGGCCCAGATCCAGCGGCCGCTCCTGCGTCCATACCACCCGGGCCAGCCCCACCAGCTCGGCCTGCTCGGCGGTATTCAACATACGAGGGTCGAACACCGGATATGTGCGTAGTCGGGTCGTCGCCGCCTCGAGCGCCCCGGCCCCCATGCTCGCCGCCCCGCAGACCTCGAGCGCGTATGCAAAGGTCGTCGCCGTCAACACCGCCGCGAGCGGCTCCCACGCCAGCCCGTCCAGCGGCTCGACATAATTGCAGCGCTGGTCGACCACCCGGGCCGCTTTGAACAACAGCGGCGCATACACGGTGTCGATGGCCTTGCGCAACCATATGTGCGCCGGATGCGGCCGGGCCTTGGGCCCGTACCACAGCCCGCCCCCCTGGGCCGCCAGCACCTCGCGGATCGTCCGCCCGGCGCCGGACTGCTTGCGCTGCGCCACCGTACGCCCCGCCATCGCGTTAATATATCGTAGCGCCCCCGTATCGCGCAGCGCGTCCTCCGACTCACGACATAAAAATATCCAGCGCCCCTCGGCGGGCCCTTGCAGATATGCCAGCCCGTCCAGGTCGCCGAGCATCACGATCGGCTCGAGGAACCGTGCCTCGATGCTGTACGCGTCGATCGTCGCCCGGTCGACGTAATAAAACTCGTTTTGTAGCGACTTGTAGCCGAGCGCGACCCGCCCCACCTGCCCCAGCGACGTGAACGCCGGCCCGCCGAACAGCCGCTCGAACGACAGCGGCGCGCGCAGGTGCCGGGACCAGTTGCGCGCGACCCCGGGAGCCGCCGCCAGCGCAGCTCGCTCACCCGCCACCGGCACGACGTGCACGCGCAACACCTCGTCCTCCCGCGGCGCAGTCCCCTCGCGGATCTCCCTCGCCAGGGCCCGCACGCGATCGTGACGCTCCCCCCCCGCGGTCAGCTCGGCGAGCGGGCGCCGCAGCGTCACGAAGCGCAGCGCGGCGCCCCGCTCCCCGGCCGCGGGATCGACCCGCTCCGCCAGTAACAACACCGTGTGCACGTCGACCTCGGGGAAGAACGACTCGGCGCTCGACGACACGATCACCGACAGCCGCAGCTCTCCCACCAACAGCGTCTGCAGCGCGGCCGCATACTCCGAGGTCAACCAGCTCGCTGGCGTGATGAAGCCGAGCCGTCCGCCAATTTTTAAGAACCGCGACGCGTGATAGATGAAGAAGCCGAACAGGTCGGTCTTCGCATGCGGCCGCACGCCGGCCCGCGCGGCCGCCTGAAACAGCCGCGCGCGGTACGCCGGATCGAGGTCGTCCTGGTTCTGCGACCGCAGATATGGCGGATTACCGATGATGCGATCGAAGCCCGGCACCTCGCGCGCCCCTGCGAATTGGCCCGGCTCGCGCGCGAAGAAGTCACCGGCGAGGATGTACGGCGAACCCTCGCCGCGGGCCGCCAGGGCCGCCGTGGCCGCCGTGGCCGCCGCCTGGCTGAGCTCGAAGCCCCACAGCGACTCGAGTAATTGCGCGTGCAAATATCCACGCGCCGCGAGCCACTCGTACGCGCTGGCCAGCAGCGCCCCGTCGCCGCACGCGGGATCGAGGATCGTCGGCGGCCCTGCCTCGCCCTCACTCCCCTCGAGGGTCAGCGCGACGAGCAGATCCGCCACCGCGGGCGGCGTGTAGAACTGCCCGAGCAGCGTCTGCTCGTCTGGCCCGCCGGGGCGCATCGCCACGGGTTACAGCCGCTCGTTGATGCTGCGCACGATGTAATAGAGCAGGCCGTAGGCCGCGACCGTCACGAACACGCTGTAGTTCATGACCGGCACGATCACGTCGCCGAGCTTGCTCGCCATGAAGGAGAACAGCTCCGGCGTGCTGCGCATCAACGACAGCACGATCTCCAGCACCCACGTCAGCCACCAGCCGAACACCAGTAGCACCCCGCTGGTGCCGACGGTCGCCTTCCAGGCGCTGCGCACGACCAGCGGGATGAGGATGAAGTTGGCGATCGGGATGAACCACGCCCCGACCGCCATACCCGGCGAGAAGCTGGCCTGGCCGCGGCGCCGCGCGTGCACCTGATACAGCCAGATGATCATGAACACCGCGATCGTCAGCGAGAGCACCATCATCACGATGTTGATCAGCCAGTACAGCGACGAGAGCAGCCCGCCGAGGCCCACGCGATACAGCGCCCACGACACGAGCGGGATGCCGGCGCGCAGCAGCAGCAACAGCGCCAGGAAGCCGCCGACGTGCCCGCCCTGCGCGGCCGCCCCGGCGCCCGCGGCCGGTATGCCTGCTCTGGTGACGTACGGGTTCGGGCCGCCCTGGCTGCCCTGGCTGCCCGCGCCGACGAACGCCGCGGCGGTGATCTCCGGCAGGCTGTTCTCGATGCCGTCGAGTGAGACGCCGAGCGCCGCGCCGACGCGGCGCTTGAACGTCTCGAGGTCGATGCCGGACGCGAAGCCGTGGTTGACGCGACTGCCGTCCGCGCGCAGCTCGGCGAGCACCGCGTCGGTCGGGTGCACGCCCGTGCCGGCCGCGTCGGCGGTGCGCTCGAGGAAGAACACCACCGGTCCCTGGGGACCCCGGGCGAGGGCGATGAACGCCGCCTCGTTCGGGTTGATCGCCGGTGGCATCGACAGCACGACGACCTGCTGATCGCCGCGGGTGAGCGCGCCGACCACCTCGAGCCTGGCCAGCCTGCCGCCCTCGACCGCCACGTGGGGGATCGGCGACGCGACCGCGTTGGCGGCCTCGTTCCACAGGAACATCAGGAAGGCCTCGCGCTTGGGCCCCGTCAGCTCGCCGAACATCCTGTCCGGCGATTGAAACGTGTGCGTCGGGATCAGCTGCTTGGCGAAGAAACGGTGGTGCTCGCGCGGGGTCATGCGCGCCCTGGGTAGCACATTTCCCCGGGCGCGGCGCGCAACCCGCTTACTGGCAGGCGAGATGTACGTCGATAACTTCGCCGGTCTGCTCGCGGCCGAGGCCGTCGCGCCACACGAACGACGCCCGCTCGACCTCGCAGTTGGCCCGCGCGTCGCAGCGACGGTCGCTGGCGTAGCCGAGCTCGATGCTCACGAGGCCGAGGGCGTGCAGCGACTGGAGCTCGAGGCCCGACGAGCGGCGGTCCGCGTCGCCATCGGCCCACAGCACCAGCTCCGAGAACTTCGGGTCCGCCGCCGTGATCTTGCCGTCGCGGTCGGCGTCGAGCTCCGACAGCGCCGTGAACCCATTGTCCGCCAGGCCGCCGCTGCGCAGCCGCGTCGCCGATCCAAACAGCTCGCTGCCCTCGTCGATGTGGCCCGAGCGATCGCGGTCGAGCGCCAGCCACGGCGTGCGGGCCGTCGGCCAGTCCGTCGCCGCGCAGGTCCCCAGGTCGAAGTGCTTGCCCGCGCTGCCGTACTCGACCGGCGCGCCGTCGAAGTTCAACACCAGCGGCGTGCTCGTGCCCCCCTCGCAGTTGTCGATCAGGGTCGGCACGCCCTGCTCGTTCAACACGCACGCCTCGCACTCGTCGCCCGTGCCCGGCACGCACACCGGCGACGCGACACAGCTGCCCCACGCGAACTCGACGCCGTCGCTGGAGAAGCAAAACTGCGTGCCGCCCGCACACGCACGGCTGCTGTTGACGGACTCTGCGTCACACACCACCTCGCCGGCGTCGGTCTCGGATCCACCATCGGACTCCGAGCCGGACTCCGACCCGCTCGAGTCCGACGCCGACTCACCCGTGCTCGAGGAGTCGTGGATCATGTCCTTGTCGTCGCCGTCACAGGCGGGCATCGCGACGAGGAGGGCGAGGGCGGGGACGATGCGGGTCAGGCTGTGCATGGCAGGACACCCTTTAGCGAGCCGCGTGCCACATCGAGATCACACAGCAATTCATGGATGAGCGCGCAGCACCGCAGCGCTGGTAGGGCAAGCCTGTCGCGGTGCGACGGCGCGGCGCCCGGGGGCTGGCGGACGCCGATTCCTCGCCACAAAACCGCGCCTCGCTGGCGCCCTCCCGCACATGACCGAATCCAAGAGTTACACCGGGGGCTGTCACTGCGGACAGGTGCGTTACGAGGT
>JAYUXQ010001412.1:0-14551 GCA_043752905.1 Nannocystis sp.
CCTCCGGGAGATCGGCGGGGCACGAACGAGTGCATGATCTCGGCCGCGGGGGCCCGTGTACGCGAGATCTGGCGGGGTCACTGCGCCAGAACACCCGAAATTCGTCCGAATAACGCGGATCTGGAGTTGGCACGACAGCGCGAGAGGGGGTCGCGAGGGTCCCGAAAGATCACTCGCAGACGGGCAGCTACACCGGGCTTGCGAGGCCTCCCCGAAAAAAAGTGCCGCACACGCTGCAATTTTGCCTTTGCAAAGCGAATTTTCGGGTTTATGGTCCGTGGCGAGCAACGGGGTCGGTTTCTCCGATCCACTCAGACCTCTCCAAACGGTCGCTTAGCGACCCCAAAGCGAAAGAATACACAATGGCCACCAAGAACAAGGCACCCAAGGAAATTCTCGTCGTCGGCAGCAAGGTCAAGGATGTGATCCGTGACGCCGGCCTGCGCAGCGACGGTGAGCTCATCCAGGCCGTGTCCGACAAGGTCCACGAGCTGCTGGCCTCCGCCATCGAGCGCACCAAGAGCAACAACCGCAGCACCGTCCGTCCGCACGACCTGTGAGACGAACTCGCGTCGATGCTCACTGTTTCAGTGGGCCGACGCGATTCCGGGTGCTTGTAAAACAAGAGAGCCGGCTCCCTTCGGGGAGGCGGCTCTCTTTGTTATTGGCGGTCGCTGGAGTGACCTGGCTGAAGGGTCAGGTGAGGCCGAGGTCCGGGGCGAGCAGGGTCGCGTCGCCGAACTCGTGCTGTCGATAACCCCCGGCGCTGGCGTGCCGCCACGTGGCCAGCAGCACCGGCTCGGGCGCGAAGGCGCGGAGCTGATGAAAGTGGCGCTCGCTCGGGTCGTGCATGCCGGTCAGCAGACCGTCGACGACCCGCGGCACGAAGCCGGCGTGGAGCAGCAGCGCGGTCTCCCCGGGGCCAGGATGCAGCGCGCCGCGGTCGGCGAGGCAGCCTTCGAGCGCCCGCACGACGGTGGTGCCGGCCGCGAGCACGCGGCCCCCGCGAGCGCGCGTGCGGGCGCCGAGCTGACGTGGACGACGACGCCCCGCCCGCGCAGCGCCATGTGCCCGGCGATCAGCCTGGCCTCGATGTCGGCGACGATGCCGTGGGCTTCGCCGCGCGCGGCCCGGACCTCGACGACGACGGCGTCGAGGTCGGGCTGGCCGCGCGCGACCAGCATGAGCCGGGCGCCCCGCGAGGCGAGGGTCAGCGCGAGCGCGCGCCCGAGACCATGGCTGGCCCCGGTGATGAGGACGGGCGAACCCGGATGGATGAACGAGACGGGCGAGTTGGACGGCATGAGCGGCTCCTTTGGGGTACAGGAGCAGCTTGCGGCCTGGTAGTTGATGTGTCGTCAGGCTTGATGAGGGATCGGCAAGAGGTCATCGTGGCGACATGGAAGACGTCGCCGGGCACCTCGGGAACAACATCCGCCAGTTCCGGGAGGCGCGTGGGCTCACCCAGCAACAGATGGCCAGGATCAGCGGCGTGCCGCGGCCGATGTGGGCCAACCTCGAGTCCGGCGCGGCCAACCCGACGCTCGCGGTTTTGATGCAAGGTGACGGTGCGGAAATTGTTACCGGAGCCGATCGCGGGACTGGAGATTGAACGCGTCGAGATGCCCCCCGGGGGCGAGTATGACGGGGATTCCGCATACGCCGGGGACGAGAGAGTATCTGACCTGCGAGCGCGGGGAGATCGAGTTCGGGGAGTCTGGGGGGTCTGGAAATTGGCGGCGGGCGATGTCGTGGTATTTCGCGGCGACCAGAGCCATGGATACCGGAATCCGGGGCGGGAGACCGCGATTGCATATAGTGTCATTGCGCTGGCGCCGGTCGCGGGGTGAGCGTGTGACGGATTCGGCTACCAGTGTGTCGCTGCGTACCGCGATATCAATGCCAGTGCCTGGCCATGAGACTCATGAGCGCGGTAAACGTGCCGAGGCCGAGGGAAAACCCTCCGAGCACGAGCAACAGCCCGCCCCGGAGCGCGCGACGGTCGTTGCGCTGCGCTGCGCTGCGCTGCGCTTGCGTCGTCGCGTCGCGGTCCCAACCCCTGCCATTGATCGCCGTGACCAGCCCGACGGCGATTGTCGCGATCGCCAGGCCGCCAGCCACAAAAAACAGGATGTCCGCGTCGACGACGACGAAGCATGCCACCACCGAGACGAACCCGAGGCCAAACAGCCACGCGCCGAACCTCAACGCTCCCTGCGGCCAACTACCCGCGACGGGCCCCTCGCTGTCCACATCCGCCTCTACCTGTCCGGTCTCGTTGCCCATCAGACACGAACCTATCACGAACGGTTCGCCGCTGTGGAAGCGCGCGGCGCCGGACGTGTTCGCCGCGCCGACCCGGCCGCCAGGCGAGCGCGGGACCTCGGCAGCGCGCGAGCCCTCCCCAGACTCAGCGAAGTGGGCGGAGGTTCGCCAGCCGCGTGTGGCGGGACATCGTCGCGGTGGGTCGCATGCCCTCTGTGCTGGAGGACGGGATGTCCTTTTGGACAGGTCGTGTGCGAGAAGGTTCGTGGTCACCCGGGGGTGATCGTCAGGCCGCTGGCGCGGGCCAGGGCGAGCCAGGTCCGGGGGTCGGAGCGGCCGGCGCGGAAGCGGGAGGACGGGGGGTCCGGGTTTGTTTGGGGGTAGAGGACGGGGCGGCCGTGGAGGATCTGGCCGATGCGGGGGCGGATGTCGTGGTCGACGGCGGACGGGAGGTCGACGGCGCTGATCACCTGCTGGACCGCGGGGCCGTGATATGCGCTGAGGACCAGGCAATCGCACAGGGAGCGCAGGAGGGCCATGTGGGTGCCCTGCATCATCGCGCCGCGGACCCAGAGGTTGGTGGCGAGGCGGCGCTGCTGGGCCTCCGGGAGCGTGCGGGTGCCGAGGCGTAAGGCTGCGCGTACGACCCATGCGCCGAGGTAGCCGGCGACGCGCTCGAGGCGGTCGGTGTAATGCATGTAGTTGCGCCAGGTCGGCGATATGAATGTACCGACCTGACCCTTCCACAAGATCAGCCGGCCATGATGTTGCGCGGCGAGGGTCCGCAGCTCGCCGCTCCAGCGGCAGTGGGTCAGCTCGCTCAGGCAGGTGTTATAGAGGGTCTCGAGGTCGAGGATGCTGCGGTCCTGGTCGGGGAGCTCCCGGCACTCGATGGCGAGCCGGTTGTCGGCGACGAAGGCCCGTAGCAGGGCATAGTTCGGGGCGGCGCTCAGGGCCAGCGGGGGGGTCTTCCAGGGCAGGAGCAGCAGGTTGAGGCTGTCCTTGCCGCCGCACATGACCACGTGGGTCGCGGTCGGGTGGGCGGCCTCGACGCGCCCCAGGTCTGCGATCATCGCCTCGGCGAAGCGAGTCGCGTACTCCTCCGGGCTGAAGATGCTTCGGTGAAATGGGGTGGGGCCGCCGAGGCGATGGATCTCGCGGTCGATCGTCGCGGTGCCCGAGTAATACGCGGTGCCGCTGCGCTGGCGCACCTCGATGCGCTCGACGAAGCCGTCGTCGACGTCGACGCTGCGCTTGTCGGCGAGCAGGAAGATCGGGGCGAAGGAGTAACGATCGCCGCGCTGATACACCGGATAGAACCGGGGTGAACCGACGAAGCGACGAGCTCGCCAGATCGTCGTCGTGGGGTCGAGCCAGATGTCCTCCTCGGTCAGGGTGTCGCACTCGCGCGCGCGCAGCACGATGTCTTCGAGGCGGGGGAGCATGCGCTGCGCCCGGCGAGCTTGCCCGCGCCCACCGACGCGAGCAACCGAAGTCCCGCGGACAGGCCCCATCGCAGCGAAGCCAGGCCGACCCCCGCCACAGGCATCACCGCCCGAACATCCGACGGGCTCGCAAGCCGTTTATGATCCGCACCGAAGCTCCGTGACCCAGGTCTCGGTTTCCATGAGCGAAAAAAGGGGTTCACTTCTCCAGAGTTTGGTGTAAAAGGGGGCCCCGTTCGAGGGAGCGGGCTCGTAGCTCAATTGGTAGAGCAAGGGACTCTTAATCCCTGGGTTGTAAGTTCGATTCTTACCGGGCTCACTGTGAAACTCAAGAAGGCCAGAAGCGGCGACGCTCCTGGCCTTTTTGTTTTGCCTGCGCGCGGGGCGGGGGTAGGCTCGCGGGCATGGTACGCCCCGCCCGCGCCACCCTCCTCGCGTTCGTGATGGCCGTGGCCGGCTGTGCGATGCAGCCGGTCGACGCGCGCCGGCTGACGCTCAGCGTGCCGCAGCCGCTCGACACCCGGCGGATCGAGATCCCGCTGTACATCGTGCTCGACCCGGTGAAGCTGCCCAACGACATGACGGCGGGCGGGCAGGGGGTCAAGCCGGTCGAGGTGACCGGGCTGCACGCGTTCGTTGAGCGAGATCTCCAAAAGGCGCTGTCCCAGGTGTTCGCCAGCGTGACGGTCGCGCCGCCGAGCCAGCCGGCCCCCTCGGGGATCTTCTTCACCGGCGAGGTTTTGGTGAACACGCTGTCGACCTTCGCCGGCCCGCCCGCGCCGGGCACGAGCAAGCCCGGGGCCCACGCCCGTATGCAGTGGAGCCTGCACATCCGGGCCTACGGGGCGCCCGCCGACGCCTTCGTGTACCAGGGCACCGCGCAGGGGACGGTGGCGATCACGTCGGTGCGCGAGACCTCGCCGGCGTTCCAGAGCATGTTCGAGGACGCCCTGGGCCGGCTGATGGCCAACATGGACGCCCAGAAGGTCTACGAGCGGCTGTCGCGGACCGGCCGCTGAGGCCGGTCACGCGGTCACAGTTTGGCCGCGACGCGGACGCCGATCTCGACGGCGTCACCGGCCGGGACCTCGAAGCTGGCGCGGTAGACCTTGCCCTCGTCGTCCTGGAGATAGAGGGTGGTGTCGCCGGCCGGGAGCTTGAACTTCTCGTGGGTGCTGTCACCGGCGCCGCCGAGCTCGAGGGTCGAGATCTTGCAGCCGGCGTCGACCTCGGGGCAGCTGAAGAAGCCCGGATTTTTGTAGTGGTCGGCGGGGGTGCCGTCGGCGAGGTCGTCGGGGGTGACGAAGAACAGGTAGGGCAGGCCGTCGGCGCCGCGGCGGTAATAGAAGTCGACGGTGCCGTTGTTCTTCTTGTAGTCGCCGAGCAGGATCTCCGAGATCTTGCTGGCCTGCTGCTGCAAGAAGGGACGCACGGACTCGGCGATCTGCGCGCCGTTGAGGCCGATCGGGACGTCGAAGAGGGTGAACTCGACGTTGGCCTGGCCCTCGGCGATGTCGCCGGCCGGCGGGGTGTGCAGGGCGACCTGCGCGACCTCGTTGACCATCTCCCAGACGTACTGATCCTTGGGCGGGTTGCCGAGGTTGAAGGTGACGTCGAACTTGGTCCAGCCGGGCGGGTCGGCGATCGTGATGTCGGCCGCGCAGAAGCCCAAGATCTTGTAACACTTGTTGAAGACACGATCTTTGTACTTCTCGCGGCCGCCGGTGACGATGATCGCCTCGAGCAGCCAGCGGTCGAGCGCCCAGGCCGATCCCGGGAACATCGCGTCGACGATGGCCTGGTTCTCCGGGAGGTTCTGCTTGCACGCCTCGGCGTCGGCGCAAGAGTTGACGAAGTCGGCGGACTCGCGCACCGCGAAGCGCATGTCGACCCTGGGGTCCTCGGCGACGCCGGTGATCGAGAACTTGGCGGGGTCGGCGAAGTCGAACTCGAGCGCGTTGTCGAAGTCGGGGCCGGTGAGGTCGACGATCGTCGACATGTAATCCTTGCCGACCGAGAGGTCGACGCCGTCGAGCAGGCGCAGGTTGCTGCTCGCCTCGGCGAACATGCGAAACTCCGATGTCAGCACCTCGCTAAAGCTCTGGAAGTCTGGCGCGAGGATGCCGGGGTGATCCCCCATCGGGCCGAGCTTGGTCGTCAGGGTCGAGAGGTCGTTGAGCGCGTCCTCGAGGTTGATGGGGATCTTCGAGCCGTCGCCGCCGATCGACGGGTGCGTGGCGAGGAGGTTGCGCTGCAGCGAGCTGACGAGCTCGGGGGTGGTGATGAACTCCTCGGTGCGGCTGATGCCGAGAGATTCGGCGAGCATGCCGTTGAAGTCGCACTTACCGTTGTTGGGTGCCTGTGGCGCGCCCTCGCAGTTGTCGTCGTCGATCGCGAAGGCGAGGCCCGACATGCCCTCGATCGAGGTGCCCGTGACCGAGCAATTGGCCGGGGTCATCGTCAGGATGCGGATCAGCGAGTACTCGGGGCTGGTCTTCCAGGTGCCGTCCCAGCCCTTGAAGGTCTGGCCGAGCGGGGTGGCGGCGCAGTCGTGATTCGGGTCCGCCTCGTCCTTGGTCCAGTCGGTGCCGCAGGCGTTCTTGATCTTCTCGAGGGTCTCGGTCAGCAGGGTCTTCGACTCGACCTCGATCAGCTGGATGTCGCGCGCGGTGGTCCCGAACAGCTCGGCGACCTCGGCCTTGTTCATGTTGAGCGTCAGCGGCGCGGCCGGCTTGTCGTTGAGGCGCAGCAGGAACTCGCTCTCGGGGCCGAAGTCCGTCGGCTCGCCACCGGTGGGCGTGTCGTCGGTGGTGCTCGACTCGCTGGCGCCGCCGGTGCTGCCCTCGGTGCCCTCGGCCCCGCCCGGGCGACTGTCCCCGCCGCAGCCGGAGCCGCAGGCGAGGGCGTACAGGGACAGGAGGGCGAGGGAGTGCGTGCGATTTGAAGTCATGGCCGCCGGCCTTCGACCTTATCAGAGTCCCTGTACGACGAATACGTCAGCGCCTGGTGGCCCGCTCCCGCGGACGCACCAGGCGCCGGTGTCCATCCGTTCGTGGATGGTGGGGCCCTCGCGGGCCAGAAATGGCCCTTCCGGGCCCGTCAGCAGGGCCGTCAGGCCCCATCGGCCGGTAGGCCGACGCGCAGGCCCGAGGGGCCTGGGAGGTGGAGGTCAGAACAGCTGGAGGTCGTCCTCGGCGGGGATGGCGAGCGGATAGAAGTTCATCAGCTCGTCCTTCTCGATGCCGGCGAGGCGGCGCAGGTTCTGGTGGATGTGGCGCGGCTCGATGCGGATGCCGGCGGGGTCGGCCTTGAAGGTCTTCTTGTTGACGGTGAGGACGTCGTGGCGATCGCTGGTCTCGCCGATCGCACGACCGCCGCGGATGCCGGTGCCGAACGCGAGCACGCTGCTGACGGCCCAGTGGTCCTTGCCGTTGGTGTCGTTGTAGCCGGGGGTGCGGCCGAAGTCCGAGCCGGCCATGACGACGTAGTTGTCGCCGACGCCCTGGCGGTCGCACTCCTGGGTGATGAAGTCGAGGCCCTCGAGGATCATCGCCAGACGCGGGATCTGGTTGATGTCGTGGTCGCCGTGGGTGTCGAAGCCGCCGATGTCGAGGTTGACGGAGACGGTGATGCCGGCCTTGTAGGCCGCGACCGCGACCTGGATCTGGCGCAGCAGCGGGTTGTTCGATTCGTCGAGCATCTCCGGCAGGAACTGCTGGAGCTTCTTGAGCTCGTTGGAGCCGGTGCGCGAGGCGTACATGACGCTGACGGCCCGCTGCACGCGCGGGAGCTGCTCCTTGGCGAGCAGGCGCTCCTTGCGGGCGTTCTGCGCGGCGAAGATCGCCTTGGCGGCGTTGTCCGAGTGGAACAGCGACTCCTCGTTGCCCGGATCCATGCGGTCCGGGTAGGCGATGCGGGCGAGCGCCTGGGTGTTGCCGCTGCGCGTGCGCGCGACCTGACCCTGGGTGTCGTCGTAGCCGCCGAAGCTGAGGTAGCTCATCGCGAGGTCGCGGCCGGCGACCGCGGCGGCGAGCGCCGCGAAGCTCGGGTAACCCTCGGCGAGCCGACCCGACCAGGTGTGGCGCGAGCCGGTTTCATGGCCGTTGGTGGCCATGTCGATGCCGTTGATGACGAGCAGTCGCTTGTCGTGCTTCTCGAAGAACTCCTTGAAGAAGCTGGGGTTGTCGTCCTTGCCGAGCGGGGCGTAGCGGATGCCGCTGGGGGTCTCGCCGATCGCCTTGGTCAGGTACGACCGGTTCATGGCGTCCTTGGGGTTTTCCAGGCTGGCGGCGCCCTTGGGGTCGCACAGCGAGGTGGGGTCCCAGCCGCCGCCGGCGTTGACCATGATGTAGAGCGGGCCCCTGTAGCTCTCGAACAGGGGGTTTTGCTTCTTGGTGATGCCATCGGGACGACTGCCGAAGGCGTCGGTAGAGGCGACAGCGAGACCCGCGAGGGATGCGATGCTGAGGAATTTGCGACGGTCCATGATGACACCTCCTACTCGTGCAAGAACTTGTAATCCGACAGCATGTAGGTCACGACGCCCATCCAGGCGCGGACCGTGTAGTCGGGGTCGGCGTAGACTTTACGCTCCTCGGGGAGGTCGTTGCCGGTCCAGTAGTCGTTGGTGGAGCGGCACGGATCGGAGAGCTCGGGCGGGTAGGTCCCGGCGGCGACGCCGTTCTTGCCGTCCTTCCAGATCGTGACGAAGAGGTTGTAGGCCTCGGTGATCTCCTGATCGGTGAGGTCGTAGGACTCGCCGAGCACGTGATCGTACATGTGTTGGATGTTGGCGCGGATCGAGTCGGTGACGGCGGGGACGGAGAAGCCGTTGGCGTCCTCGGGGACGAAGCCGGGCTCGACGTAGGGGAACAGCAGGCGGTCCGACGGGTCCTGCGAGAAGTCGCGGGCGGTGACGATGCAGGCCATCTCGTTCGCCATCCGCAGCGAAATGTTGGCCATGATGCCGTTGGGGTCGGTGATGCGCTGCGTGATCGAGTTGGAGTCGATGCCGCCGTAGAAGATGCGGTACTCGTTGCCGTTGGTCAGGAAGTCCTCCTGACCGGGCCCGGGCGACCACGGGTAGCCGGTGACGGCCTCGATCTTGCGGTTGAGCTGCTCCGGGCTGAGGAACATCGCGGTGCCGAGGTCGGCGAGCTCGTACTTGCGGCTGTCGTCGAGCTCGCCCTTGACGTTCTTGGCCCGGAAGTAGTCCGTCTTGATGATCTCCTTGAAGACGATCTTCAGGTTGTAGTTGTTGGTGCGCAGCTTGTCGGCGATCGAGGTGACGACCCGGTCCTGGACCTGGTAGGCGTTGAGCGCCTCGACGTAGTCGGGCTGGGTGGCGTCGAAGGGCTCGGACAGGAGGTCCTGACCGATGAGGCCATTCCACACGATGCGCACCGCGGAGCGCGCGAAGCGGTCGTCGGCGACGATCTGCTTGGCGAGCCACTGCTCGCTCTTCTTCTCCTCGCCCTCCGGGAGCAACTGGTCGCCGAAGCCGGGCAGGCGCATGTCGGGGAACCAGGTCATCTGCTCGGTGCCGTCGAGCGGCTTGTAGACGTTGCCGGCGTCCTGGTAGTTCTGGAAGGTCGCGGCGATCGGGTCGAGTTGGTCGTGGCAGACCGTGCAGGCGCCGTTGTTCATCGTCGGGTTGACGGTGATGATCGCGCTGGGGTCGAGCGGGCGCGAGCCGAGCTTGAGGATGTCGGTGTCGAGGAAGAACTTGTAGACGACGCGGGCGCGGGCGCGGTTGCGGTTGGTCGCCGTGGTCGGGAACCGGCTGAGGAACATCGTCGTCGTCAGGATGCCGGCGTGGGGCACACCGGGGAGCTTGCCGGGGGCGATCTCGGTCGGGTCGTTGGCGTCCTTGAACTTGACGTCGACGCCGTAGCTCTTCGCCGAGAACGGCGTGAACATCTGGTAGTCGGCGGTCAGGATCTCGGTGTAGGGCTTGTCGTTGCGGACGATGTAGCTGACGAGGTTGAGCGCCTCGCGGGCGACGCCGACGTTGGCGTAGTAGATGACGAGGTTCTTCTGCTCCTCGTCCTGGATGCTCTCGTACCAGTAGCGGGGGGAGCTCTCGGCGAGCTGCTGGAGCGCCTCGTTGCCGTTGACGTAGCGGTCGGTGAGGAGGGTGTCGTTGAAGATCTCGGTGAGGCGGTCGTAGAAGGCGTCCTCGGTCAAGATCTTGTCGAGCACGGGGTCGAGCGAGTCGATGCCGAAGTCACGGACCTGCTCGACCTCCTCGATGCTCGGGAGGCGGCCGGCGAGCGAGAGGGTCGTCTTGCGCAGGGTCTCGACCTCATTGAGCTGCTCGATGCCATCGAAGTAGTTACCGACGTTGATCTGGTCCTCGCAGGCGACCGGGTCGTCGAAGCGACGGAGCAGCTCGACGAGCGCCTTGTACTCGTCGCTGTCGGCGGTGAGCATGTTGCCGCCGCCGTGGGTGACGCCGCGCTGGGTCGGCTTGATCAGCAGGAGCTTCTCGCCCTTGACCTCGTAGCCGGCCAGCTCCTGGAAGGTCTTGAGGTTGGCGTCGAGGTAGCCGGGGTACTGCTCGGGTTGAAGGATGAACTTGGTGTGCTTGGCCTGACCCGAGCTGGTGTGACAGCCGATGCAGGTCTTCGAGATGGTCGGGATCCAGACCTCGGTGCGGAAGAATTCCGTGGTCGGGACGCAGGTCTCGTCGGTCGCTTCGCCGCAGCCGGACAGGCCCAGCGAGGCGCCCATGCCGAACAGACCAAACAGCGCGACGAGCGGTGCGCTCGTGACCAGACCTCTGGTTCTCGTCGGTTGCGAACGTGTCATCAGTTGGCTCCCATGCATGCGGCAGTACGCGGTATCAGGTGGGGGGGCAGGCCGCCGTCAGGACGGGCTCAGCCACGAGACATCTTACGCAGGCTTTCCCGGGTGCTGCAAGTCGTGTCTGGCGCAGCACAATGTTTGTGGACCCGTGCGGGCCCGCGCATGTGCGGCCTGTCGACATCACCACCTGGCCCGAAGGACAGGATCGGATCATGATCGGATCATGATGCGATCATGATCGGATCATGATCGGATCATGATCGGGTCAGAATCGGGCGAGGATCGGGGTGTGTGCCACCCATTCACACCCGAAGTGGGCCCGCTGGAGACCACGTTCGCTGGGGGTCATCAGGCGGATTGGGGGTGGCAGACGCGTGCGGGTCGGCGGCCGCGTTCTAGCTCACGTGCCCGGGATCTCGGCGGCTTTAGCCGGTAGAGCTCGACGAGCTGCCGCTGGTGGTCGAGGTGCCGGTGCCGGTGCCGGTGGTGCCGGGGTCGCCGGTGGTGCTCGTGGTGCTCGTGCCGGGCTCACCGGTGGTGCCGGGGTCGCCGGTGGTGCCGGGCGGGCCGGTGGTCTCGGGGGGAGGCAGCGGGTCGCACTGGCTCGTCTCGTTGTTGCAGATGTGGGTGTTGGGGTCGCAGCCGGGCTGGCATTCGCCGCCGCAGCCGTCGCCGCCGCACGGCTTGCCGTCGCACTTGGGGACGCAGTCGCAGCTGAGGGGCTCGGTGCCAGGGACGAAGCCCTCGGCGCAGGCGCAGCTCGGCTGACCGCCAGCGTCGCTGCAGACGCCGTGGCCGGAGCACGACTCGAGGAAGCAGCCGGAGGTGTTGAAGGTGAAGTAGCCGGCGCTGACGGCGAGGTCGCCGGTGCCGAGCTGGACCTCGACGACGACGGGGCGGTCGAGCTTGCCGATGAGGAACGGGAGCACCTCGACGGTGGCCTGGCCGCTGGTCAGCGCGAGGGTCCCGCTGGTGACGCCGGTCGAGCAGCCGCCGCTGATGCTGGCCCCGAGGACAGCTCCGAATTTGAAGCCGCAGTAGGCGGTGCCCTCGCCGTTGAGCAGGCTCTTGGACGTACCGCTGGTGTCGAAGGCGGTGAAGCCGACGTCGAGGGTGGTGACGCCCTTGGGCGAGATCTTGAGCTCGGCGGCGTCGATCGCGGGCGCGGGGAGGTCCGAGCCGGTCGGGGTGCGCGCGAGCTTCGGGGAGTCGATGCTGCCGGCGGGGTCGCCACCCTTGGCGGCCGCGACGATGCCGAGGCTGCCGATGTACGCGGTCGGTCGGTCGTCTGCGGAGCTGTAGGCGATGACGCGGGTCTCGCCGGGCTTGAGCAGGACGCTCGGGCGCTCGGCGATCTTGGTGTCGAAGGTCAGCTCGGCGGGGATACGAAACTCGAGGTCACGCGGCTCGATGAGGTAGCTGTTGCCGACCTGCTCGAAGGTGCCGCGCGAGAGCTTCTCGTCGCTGGGGCGGATGATGATCTGCCGGGTGACCAGCAATGCGCCCGCGGGGACGGTCAAGGTGACGCCGTCGTCGTGGGCGACCACGCCGCCCTCGGGGCCGATCAGCGCGTCGGCGGTGTTGCTGGCGCCGCATGCACTGATTAAAGTAATGAAGTTGACAGCGCTGACGGACAGCGCGCCAATCACGACGGTCGAGGGTCGAATCCAGAAAGCCATCACGTCTCACCTATACCCGAACTCGGCGGCGTCGGGGAGCCGAGGTCGAGCAACCACAGGCCCGGCCTGGCGGCCAGGACCGGCCCGGTGGGCGACAGCGCAGCGCTTGCGGACTGCGAACCAGTTGCGAGCAGACTCCCGAGCGGATCGAACCAGCGCGCGCAATGATCGAGGATCCAGGCGTCGCTGGTGGCGACCACAGGATGCTCGGGATGACGGATGAGGACGGCGTCGGGGTTGTTGACCAGCTCGCAGGTCCAGGACCATCCGCGGCGCTCGGCGATCTCCAGCAGGAGGGCGCGCAAACGGCCGCTGTTGGCCACCGGGCGATCGAGGTACCAGGTGACGGTGAGCGGTGGGACGGTGTGGGCGGGGTCGCGCGGGCCGTGGAGGTGGCGGCCGAGCATCTCGACGGCGAAGGCGGTCTCTGCGACCTGGCGGTAGGTGCCGTGGACGCTGGCGAGGTCTCGCAGGGCGCCGTCGCGGCCGCGGAGCACGACGCCGTGGGACAGCGCCGACTCGATCGTGATCAGGCAATTGAAGCCGTCGATCGCGAGGGTCGGTGGGTCGGCGGCGACGAGCTCGTCGCGCGTGATCCGGCGAGCGAGGCGGTCGTCGCGGGCGGCGTCGGTGCAGGCGCAGCGGCTGACGGCCTGGCGCTGACGGACGGTCAGCTCGTGGCGGTCGCCGACGATCTTGATCGAGGACGGCTCGGCGTAGCCGCGGGTGAGCAGCCACGAGAGGTCGTCCGTGGCGGCGCGCAGGGCCGGGAGCTCCTTGGCGGCGAACAGGCGGTCGTCACCGGGGTGACGACCGCGGTGACGATCTTCGTGGCTCACGCCGCAAACCTTGCCTGCGCGGTGATCACATCGGGACGAACGGAGCGCAGGTCGAGACGCCGGCGCCGACGATGCGCAGCGGGGCCTGGACGACCACGGTGGTCAGGTCCTGCTTGCCGTTGTTGTCGCTGTCGTCGTAGTCGAAGTGGGTGACCTTGCTGAGCAGCGGGTTGTTGTCGCTCTCGGTGAACATGTAGAAGTCGCCGCCGAAGAAGGCGAAGGCGAAGGCGTTGGTGAGCTCGAGGGTGCCGAGCGGGTTGACCTCGAGGAAGGCGCCGTTGGTCTTGTCGACCTCGACGAGCTTGGCCGGGTTGGCGCCGCCGAACATGAAGGCGCGGCCATCGCCGGTGCCGGTCATCTCGGCGCCGTTGAAGTTGGTCTTGCCGAGCTTCTTGATCAGCAGGGTGTCGGGGTCGACGGTGAGGAAGTCGCCGATGTTGGGGCCCTCGCTAAAGCCGCCGAAGCCGTCGAAGGTGTTGCCGTAGATCTGGTCGCACTGGTCGAACTTGTTGTTCGAGACGAAGGCCATGCCGAAGTAGTTGACGCCGCCCTGACCCTGGTTGTAGCCCGGGTCGATGCAATTGCCGACGTCGGTGACGTCGAGCTTCCAGATGTCGCCCTGGGGCGTGTTGAACATGACCCACGCGAAGCCCTGGCGGTCGACGGCCATCGAGAAGGTGTTGGTCATGCCGCCGCAGTTGAAGCTGCCGAGCTTGAGGAAGTCGTTGGTCTCCGGGTAGAACTTCCACAGCTCCGAGTTGTCGGAGAGCACGAAGACGCCGTCGTCGAGCGCGACCTCGATGTCGGGGCACTCGCAGGGCTCGACGCCGTCCGTGGTGCCGCCGCTGCTGCTGTCGCCGCCGGTGGTGCCGGTCGTGGTGGTGCCGCCGCCGGTGTCGGTGGTGGTGCCGGTGTCGGTGCCGGTGTCGGTCTGCACGGGGCTGGTGCTGCCGGAGTCGGTGGCTTCGGTGCTGGTCGCGGTGGTCGAGGTGGTCTCGGTGGTCTCGGTGGTCGAGGTGGCGACCGTGGCGACCGTGGTGCTGGTCGGCTCGACGGTGGTCTCGGTGCCGGTGGCGCTCTGCGAGCCGGAGCCGCCGGTCGGCTGTTCGGTGGCGCCGCTGGGGTCGGAGGGCGAGGAGCTGCCGGTGCTGCCGGTGGGGTTGGTGGTGGCAGTGCCGGCGGTGCTGGCGGAGCCCGAGACGGTATCGCCGCCAGAATCGCCACAGGCGAGCAGCAGCGTGCTCACGAGGGCGCAAGCGAGGGGACGGGCACAGGGGGCGGGGCGCGGGCGGCTACGCAAGATCATCTCGTGAAGGTATATAAAGATCGCGCCGGTGCACAGGGCGGGGCGCGAAACAGATCGCCCGGGTGAACATGACCGGCGGTCGGTGCGTTCAAGCTGCCCCGGAGGGCTCGATGCGCGCGAGATATAAAGGTTGGTGGACGTGGTGGGGGCTCTCCGGGGCGGTCATGGCGGCGACAGCGGTCATGGTCGCGGGTCCGGTCTCCACGGCTC
>JAYUXQ010001413.1:0-2384 GCA_043752905.1 Nannocystis sp.
GCGATGGCGATCCTCGCGGTATCGATGACCTCGCTGATGTCGTCGCAGATGGCGAGCATCCGGGCGACCCGCTACGCCCAGCAGGTGACCACGATCGCCTTCCTCGCCGAGTTCCAGCTGATCGAGGTCGAGTACACGATGCGCAAGGAGGGCGGATGGATCTTGCAGGACAAGATCTACGAGAACAACTTCGCCCCGCAGGGCTGGCCCGACATCAAGTACAAGTGCATCGTCGACTTCCTCGAGATCCCCGACTACAGCAAGCTGCGCGCCGCCAAGGACGAGACCGACAAGGCCAGCCAGGGTGAGAGCAGCGTCTATTACAAGAACGCCGGCGACAAGGCCTTCAACGCGCTCGGCATGGTCTGGCCGATGATCAAGCAGGCGATCGAGCGGTCGATCCGCAAGGTCAAGTGCACCGTGTTCTGGAAGGATGGCAGCCTGCAAAACGAGTACTCGATCTTCACGTTCTGGGCCGACCCCGAGAAGCTCAAGACCCTCCCGGGTCTCGGCGGCGAGGCCAAGGAAGACGACGAGGCCGACGCCCAGGGTGGCAAGCCCGGCGGTGGTGCGGGCGGCTCCGGTGGGGCCCCGGCGTCCGGCGCCGGCACAGGCGGCAGCTCGACGGCCGGCACGCTCCGCCCGCCCGGCGGCGCGGGCCTGCGACCCGGGGGGCAATGACCATGGCCACGCTCGACAAATACAACCGTCGGAACCGGCGGCGTCGCGGCCTGACGATGATCGAGATCCTGGTCGCGGTGGCGATCATGACGCTGATGACCGTGTCGGTGTGGGTCAGCTTCCGCTCGACCGCGCAGAGCATGCGCTACGCGGAGCAGCTCCAGGTCCGCTACGCGATCATCCGTAACTCGCTGAGCCGCATGGCCGCCGAGATGTCGATGGCCTACCTCTCGTTCAACCGACCGCCCGACGAGGACCGCCACTTCACGCTGTTCGACGGCCGCGACCAGTTCACCCTCGACAACGTGACCTTCTCCGCCTTCGCGCACGTCCGCATGCGCAAGGACGCCAACGAGAGCGACCAGTCGGTCATCCAGTATTTCGTCGAGCGCGACCCGCTCGTGCCAGGCCGCACCCACCTGTTTCGCCGCGAGAGCCGGCGCCTGACCGGCGACACCCCCGACAAGATGATCGAGCTGTTTCCGGCGTACATCTTCTGCGAGGACATCAAGTCGTTCGACGTCAAGTACTGGGACATCAAGAAGAACGACTGGGTCGACGAGTGGCGGACCACCAAGCAGGACATGCAGCCCGACCGCCTCCCGGAGCGCGTCAAGATCACGCTCGGCATCATGGACCCGGGCACCGAAAAGGAGATCAAATACTCCGTTCAGACCCTGCTGTTCATGCAAGAGAAGCTCGACTTCTCGAAGTGACACCATGACCGACCCCGACGACCACCTTCAGCCTGCGCTGCTTCAGCCTGCGCTGCTCCAGCCTGAGGCGCTGCTCCCCACCGGCCGCAAGCGCCTGCGCAAGAAGGGCGGCGGCCGCGAGCACGGCGTGGCGATCCTCATGGTGCTCGCGTGCCTCGCGGTGCTGATGCCGTTCACCGCGGCGTTTAGCTACACGACCCGCGTCGACTGGCAGGCGGCGATCAACTTGCGCGACGAGGTCGCCGCTCGCAACCTCAACCGCGGTGGCCTGCGCCTGTCGCTGTTGCTGTTCGAGCTGCAGCGCATGGTGTTCAACCAGAAGCAGTTTCGTCAGATGATGGGCAGCTGGGACATCACCCAGGTCGCGCCCTACCTGATGTCCGCGTTCGGCTCCAAGGAGGGCCACGAGGGCATCGCCGGGATGGCCGGGCTCGACGCCTCCACCTTCAAGGAGCTGGCGATCGACAACGGCAGCTTCGAGGTCCGCATGGAGGCCGAGAGCGGCAAGCTCAACATCAACTGCCTCGGCAACACCGGTCAGGGCAAGGACAGCTCGCAGGCGCGGACCGTCGAGACGATCGAGGCGATGTTGATGCCGACCCTCTACGACTCGCTGTTCGACGAGGAGAAGGGCGACGGCCAGCGCTACACCCGGGCGCAGGTCATCCAGGCGATGGTCGATTACATCGACGACGACAACAAGAGCTACGACGTCGTCAAGCTGGCCGCCAGCTCGACGCAGGAGCGCTACCGTTACACCGAGCTGTTCGACCCGTATCAGGGGCGCAACGCCCGGCTCGACAGCGTCGACGAGCTGCACCTCGCCGAGGGCGTCGATGACGACCTGATGACGGCGATCGGCGCCGACCTGACGGTGTACGGTAGCTGCAAGGTCAACCTCAACTTCGCCAGCGCCGACCAGATCGCGCTGGTGATCCGCCACTCCGCCGACGCCGCCGACAAGTGGAAGACCGAGGGCGAGAACTT
>JAYUXQ010001414.1:0-5995 GCA_043752905.1 Nannocystis sp.
GACCAGGACGACCTCGTCTACAAGAACGAACGCGGCAAGTTCCGCGCGGTCGTCGAGGAGATCAAGCAGGCCCACGAGCGCGGCCAGCCGGTGCTCGTCGGCACCGCGAGCGTCGAGAAGTCGCAGGTCATCCACACGATGCTCGACCGCATGGGCATCCCCCACGAGGTCCTCAACGCCAAGCAGCACGAGCGCGAGGCGTACATCGTGGCCCAGGCCGGTCGCAAGGGCGCGGTGACGGTCGCCACCAACATGGCCGGCCGCGGCACGGACATCTTGCTCGGCGGCAACCCGGATATGGTCGCCCGCTCGCAGATCGACCCCGACAAGGAGCCGGCGCGCTTCGAGGGGTTGCACGCGGCGCTCAAGTCCGAGTTCGAGAAGGAGAAGGCGGAGGTCAAGAGCCTCGGCGGCCTGTACATCGTCGGCACGGAGCGTCACGAGAGCCGCCGCATCGATAATCAGCTGCGCGGTCGCGCCGGCCGACAGGGCGACGAGGGCCGCTCGCGCTTCTTTCTGTCGCTCGAGGACGACCTGATGCGCATCTTCGGGGCCGACCGCATCACCAGCCTGATGGAGCGGCTGGGGATGGAGGAGGATGTCCCGATCGAGGCGCCGCTGGTGAACCGTGCGATCGCCAACGCCCAGTCGCGTGTCGAGGCGATGCACTTCGACACCCGCAAGAACCTGTTCGAGTACGACAACGTGATGAACGACCAGCGCAAGGCGATCTACGCCCTGCGCAAGCAGATCCTCGAGGGCCGGTATCAGCCGGAGATCCTCGACGACCAGGCGCGCAAGGAGCAGTCGCGCAACCTCCCGCCGCCGCCCGAGAAGTCGGGGCAGCACACGGTCGAGTCGCTGAGGCGCACGGTGACGGAGAAGATCACCGGCATCGTCGACGCCCACTGCCGGGCGTTGCTGGAGGAGGCCGGGCTGCCCGCCGATGGCCCCGAGCCCTTCCCGCCCGGCGGCGCCAACCCGGAGAAGCTCGCCCACGAGCTGTACCGCCACTACGGCGCGCTCATCAACCTCGAAGACTTCAAGAACGACCGCCGCAAGATCATCCAGCACGCGATCGACGTGGTCGCCCGCTCGCTGATCCAGCAGCGCGAGCGCGTGCACGACCTGACCTTCAAGCTCGTCGAGGAGCAGGTCCTGAAGCTGTGCCCGGAGACGGTGCACCCGGACGAGTGGGACCTCGAGGCGCTCGATCAAGTGCTGCAAGAGCGCTTCAAGATCAAGGCGGACCTGACCAACATTCAGGACATCGACAAGCTGATCGATCGCATGTGGAAGCAGGTCGAGGCCCAGTTGACGCAGCGCGAGCAGGAGTTCGGGCTTTACACGTACCTGTTCTACGTGCGCCAGTTCTACCTCGAGGAGATCGACGAGCAGTGGATCGCCCATCTCAAGAACATCGAGCACCTGCGCACCGGCATCGGCCTCGTCGGCTACGCGACGCGTAACCCGAAGAACGAGTACAAGCTGCGCGGCTATAATCTCTTCAAAGAGATGTGGGAGGGCATCGAGAACACGGTGATGAAGCAGATCCTCTCGATGCGCCTCACCGCCGAGCAGAAGCAGCAGGCCGAGGAGGGCGCCGAGTACGAGACCGCCGTCACCCGCGCCAACCGCAACGCCCAGGAGCCGCGCCGCCGCGCCGGACAGGGCCGCCCACAGCCGGGCGGCGACCAGGTCGCCAAGCTGCAAAACGCCGCCCGCGAGGCGATGGAGCGCCTGCTCGCGGCCGGCCAGGCCGGCCAGGCGGTGCGGCCGGGTCAGCAGCAGCAGGCCGAGCCCGAGGTCCGCGAGAGGAAGCTGCCCAAGGTCGGCAAGAACGACCCGTGCCCGTGCGGCTCGGGCAAGCTGTACCGCCGTTGCCACGGCAAGGACGCGGCCGCGAGCGCGTGAGCACCTGTCCTCCGGGACAGTCTTTTAAGCGGAAAGAGCGTCTGTCCCTCGGGACAGGCGCTCTTTTGCTTCGTCGCGCGTGCAGAGGTTCTACCTGTCTCGTGGGACAGGCATTGTCATTTCACCCGCGCCGGCGCACGCGCATGGAGATCTTGCCCTTGGGGCCGACGGGGATGTTGAAGCGGTGGCGCTCGTCGCTGTTGCCGGGCTCGGGGGTGAAGTCGAAGCGCTGGGTCAGCAGGGACAGCACGATCTTCGCCTCGAGCATGGCGAAGTGCTGGCCGACGCAGCTGCGCGGACCGTTGACGAAGGGCAGCCAGCGCCAGGCGTTGCCCTGGTCGCTCTGGAAGCGCTCCGGGCGAAACGCGTCGGGCTCGGGCCACTGCGCGGGGTCGCGGTGCAGCGCCTGCAGATGCAACATCACCAGGCAGCCTGCCTGCACGTCGTACTCGCCGAAGCGGTCGTCGGCGAGCGCCTTGCGGGTGACGACCGGAACGATATTGTAGATCCTCAGCGCCTCCTTGAGACAGGCGCCGGCGTAGTCGAGGCGCTTGAGGGTCTCGTAGTCGGGCATCCCGTCGCCGACAAAGGCCTCGTCCGCCGCGGCACGCAGGCGCGCGAGGTGCTCGGGGTGCTTCGTCAGGGTGTGTAGCGTCCACGTGAGCATCGCGCTCGAGGTGTCGTGGCCGGCGAACAGCATGGTCTTGAGCTCGTCGCTGAGCAGCGTGGCGACCTCGGGGGTCCACGGCTCGTTGGCGAAGCTGCGCAGCAGCATGTCGAGCATGTCGGTCGCCGGTCGCCTGGGGTCGGCGCGGTGCTGCCGCTGGCGCTCGTCGATCTTCGCGGCCAAAAACACGTTGAGCTCGCGCACCGAGCGGTCGTAATGAAAGCGGGCCGGCAGCGGCAGGCGAGCGCGGATCGGCAGCCATACGCGGCGGTTGGCCTCGGCCACCAGGGGCTCGTAGAGCCGCGGCAGGACCTCGTCGCTCTCCTCGGGCGTCATCGACAGGGTCGCCTCGGCGATGACCTGTAAGGTCAGGCGGCGAAACAGCGCGCCGATGTCGACGGGCTTGCCGCTGCGCGCGTGCTCGTCGAGCGTGACGCTGGTGCGGTCGACGGCGCGGCGCGTGACATCGGCGACGTTGCGCAGCGCGTCGATGCGAAACGCCTTGGCGAGGGTGGCCCGCTGGCGCTTCCACAGCGGCCCGTCGCTGCTGAGCAACCCCTGCCCGAGCAGGTCGAGGAACGGCGCCATCGACCGGATGTCTTTCACATAATTATCGGCGTTGGTCAGCAACACCTGACGCACGACCTCGGTGTCGGAGCTGACGATGTACTCGGCGCCGGGGATCTTGAAGCGCAGGGTCGGACCATGCGTGCGCAACCATTGCTCGGTGATGTCCCACGGCGGGCCCATGAGCATCGGCGCGATGTGGCCGAGGATCGGCAGATACTGCGGTGCGAGCGGGATCTCTCGGGACATCGGGGCCGGGAGTGTCCGTTCGCCCGGCCCCATGCGCAAGGGGCGACTGCGCGCGATGTCATTCATCGACGAACTGCATCACCTCATCCGCGGCGCGCTGCCCGGAGTCGATCGCCCCTTCCATCCACCCGGCCCACGCCGAGGTGTGTTCTCCGGCGAAGAACACGCGCCCCTCGGGCCGGCGGGCGACGGCGAACATCCACCATTGGCCTGGCAGGTAGTCGGTCCAGGCGCCCCTGGCCCACGGGTCGTCTTTCCAGCAGTGGTGATAAAACGCGAGCTTCTCGGCTTTGATCTGCGGGTAGAACTTCTCGATGTGGTCGAGGGTGTAGGCCTCGCGCTGGTCTTGTGACTGGCCGCAGTAGGCGTCGGCGTTCTTGTACATCGTGTACGAGACGAACATGCCCTTCTCGGAGCCCGGGTTTTGGACCTCGCTGAGGTCCCACAGGCGCTCGACGGGCGTGTCGGTGACGGCGATCCGGAGGCCGCCGATGCCCTCTTCTTTCCAGAAGCGGGTCCTGGTCTGGACGTAGCCGCGGCCGGCGTTCATCAGCTGCAGGCCCGCGATGGTGTCCATCTTGTCCTGGGGGAACTTCGGCGTGATCTCGACGTCGCGCAGCAGCGGGAACGGCAGGGTGCACACCACGTAGTCGGCGTCGAAGCGGACCTCCTTGTTGTTCGCGTCGGTGGCGACGACGGTGACCGGATGGGTGTCGTGCTCGATGCGAACGACCTTGTGGCCGAGCAGGATGTTCGCCATCCCGACCTCCTCGGCGAGCCGCTTCGGCAGCGTGTCGTTGCCGCCGCGGATGTGATAGGTCTGGTCCCAGTCCTTGTCGATGACCTCGGCCATCATCCAGGCGAGCGCACCGATCGCGTGGACCTCGGTGCCGTTGTCGGCGGCGTAGAGCGGGATGAAGGCCTCGCTGGCGCCTTGCTGGCGCAGGTACTCGGCCCAGGTGACGTCGTCGTATTGGGCGACGAGGTCGGCCGAGAACTCGCCCTGGCTGGGGTCGCCGAACTCGTCGAAGCGGCTCTGCACATACATGCCCCACAGGTCGCCGAGGCTGGCGGTCTTCTCGTTGTCGGCGAGGCCGTCGATCGGCCAGGCCTCGCCCTCGCGCTTGAGGAAGCGCTGGCCGCCGATGTAGTAGAGCGAGTCGCCCGACGGGAACTCGTCGAGCTCGAGGCCGAGCTCCTCGGCGTAGTCGAGCACACGATGGTGGGTGCTGGCGATCCGGACGGCGCCGATCTCGGCGAACATGCCGTCCTGGAAGCCCTCGCGCACCGACCACACGCGGCCGCCGATGCGCTCGCGGCCCTCCAACAACGTCACCGAGTAGCCGGCCTTTTGCAGCTCGTGGGCGGCGCTGAGGCCGGCGACACCGGCCCCGAGGACCAGCACGCGCTGGCCCTTGCCGTCGGTTTTGTCGGTCCCGCACCCGAGCAGCGCCGCGGTGCTGGTCCACGAGAACAGCGCCATGACTCCGCGTCGACTCAACCTTGTTCGTTGCATACGCTCGATGTCTCCTGTGACGCGCTAACGGGTACTGGCGGACTCTACGAGGCCGCTGCTGCGCCGGCAACTCTCCGGACGGGCGCCCAGCATGAGGTGGGCCACAGCCCGGGTCCGGATGCAGACGGGCCCGGCGACCCGTCCCCAACGGAGACCCCTCTGTGCTATACACCGGCCCGGTCATGCGGGCACTCGGTCTCGACGTGGGGAGCAAGACGATCGGCATCGCGGTCGGCGATCCGAGCGGCACGATCGCCAGCGCGCGGACCGTGCTCGCGCGCCGCGGTCATGTGGCCGACGCCGCCGCGATCGCCGAGCTCGCCCGCAGCGAGGCCGCCGGCGCGGTCGTCGTCGGACTGCCGCTCGAGCTCGACGGCACCGTCGGCCACCGCGCGCGCCTCGTGAAGCGCTTCGTCGATGCGCTCCAAGCTGTCCTCAAGGACATGCCCGGTCCTGTGACGCTGCACACCTGGGACGAGCGCTTTTCCACCGCCGCCGCCGAGCGCACGATGATCGAGGCCGATGCATCCCGCGCGCGCCGCAAGCAGAGCATCGACGCCGTCGCGGCGCAGTTCATCCTGCAAGGCTGGCTCGACGCGAAGCGCCGCCGGGAGGGCCTCGCATGAGCACCGGTTCGACCCTCCCGCCGCCACCGCCGTCGTCTGACGACAAAGGATCGATCACGCCCGTGGTGAAGAAGCCGCGTCGTCGCTGGTTGCGCCGCTCTCGCTGGTCGCAGTATGTCGCGCTCGCAGTGGTCGCGACGACGCTGGTCGTCGCGGCGCTGGTCGGTTATCGCGCGTACGATCAGCTCGTGCGGTATCCGCTGCGTGAGGGTCGCGGTGACGCGACGCCGGTCGCGCTGATGGTGCCGCGTGGTGCCTCGTTCCCGCAGGTGCTGGGCCAGTTGACCGAGGTCGGCGTGGTGCCGCTGGACGAGGCGCTGTACTTCAAGCTGTTTGTTTTGCACCGTGGTGCCGCGAGCAAGGTCACCGCGGGCGAGCACACCTTTCGCGGCGACATGACGCCCGAGGAGATCCTCGCGGAGCTGGTGCGCGCCCAGCGAGCCGAGGAGATCCGCG
>JAYUXQ010001415.1:0-5992 GCA_043752905.1 Nannocystis sp.
ACGAGCACCGGCTGGCGGTAGTCGTACTGGAGCTGGGTCACGAGGGCCTGCAGCTCGGCGTGGGTGCGGCACACCGAGCGGTTGCGGATGCCCATCGAGGAGCCCTCGGCGACCGGCTTGGCGAACAGCGGGTAGCGCAGGTCGACCTCAGCGAGCGGCTCGTCGGCGCCGACCAGGCGAAACGGGGCGGTGGTGATGCCGTGGCCGGCCGCGAAGATCTTGGCGATGCCCTTGTCGAGCGCCAGCGCCAGCGCGACCGGGTCGGAGCCGGTGTTGGGGATACCGAGCATCTCGAGCATCGCCGGGACCTGCGACTCGCGTCCGCGGCCGCCGACGCCCTCGGCGAAGTTGAAGACGCCGTCGAGGCGGGAGCCCAGGTCGCGCTTGATCAGGGCGTCGAGCATCGGCGGGCCCCAGCCGAGGCGCTCGACCTCGTGGCCGAGGCGGCGCAGGGCCGCGGCGACGGCCCCGACCGTCTCCTCGGAGTCGAACTCCTCGTAGCGGTCGATCGGGTCGCCCGGCGTCGGAGCGATCTCCGGCTTGAGGTTGTACGTCAGTCCGATACGCATGGCTGGCCCTTCGCGCTCGTGGGAGCGTGGTTCACAAGTGACGGAGCGAGGGAGGGGACGATGATCGAAAACCCCGTGCGAGCACGCAGCGCCTGCATCTGCCTGCGGACGCGAGAAAGGCCCGCGTGGGGCGATCTCCGCGGTGCACGACGTGGGTCGCGGACCACTTCACAAAGTGACGCACGAGTTCGCCGGCGCGTGGGGCCTAAACTCCGGCGAGCACGGCTCAGAGGCAGCACGCCAGGAGAGGCGCGGCCAGCAGGGGGAGGTTCTTCAGCGACGGAGAGACTGGGAGGTTCCAAGGCGAGGGTCCAGCGCGGCAACCATAGCGAGATCGTTTCCAAGTGAAAGTGTTTTGTTTGCCCGACCTCGAGATCGTCGCGGCGGTCCTCGCCGTGCCCCCTTGTCCAGACCGACCGGCGAGCGGGGGCGGGTGACGACGACGCCCGCAGTCGGCGCCGAGTTATCCACAGGCGACCGACCTCGGACGAGCCGGTGACGAGCCGGTATGAGCCGGCATGAGCCGACGAGCGCCGGCATGACCGCTATCACGCGTATCGGCGGAGCGTCAGGCGACCGGGGCGACGGCGGGGTAGCGCTCGAGCAAGGGCCCCTCGTGTCGCACGGCCACGTGGGTGACCGCCTGGCCCTGGTAGCAGATCGCACCGCGGGCGAGGCCCATGACCCAGCCGTCGGCCTCGGCCCGCAGCTCGCCGTGCTCGGGGAGCTTGCGACCGTGGAGGTCGGTCAGCGTCGCCAGCAAGTCTCCCGCCCGAAACACGTCGCCGGGCTGGACGTGATACCGCAGGACCCCGCTGGTCCGCGCGCGAGGGGTGCTCTCGCGCATGACCGGGAAGTCGATCGCCGGCTGCGGCACCGAGCGCACCGGCTCCGGCTCGCCGGGCAGCATGCCCGAGCCCTTGAGGATGTTGAGCACGGCGGTCGTGCCGGCCGCGAGCGCGGCGGGATCGATCCCGCCGATCAGCCCCAGCTCGACCGTGATCGCCGGGATCCGGGCGAGGTTGAGGGCGGCGCCGGTGGTCGAGCGGTGCAGGAGCTTCTCGACGTAGCGCGCGGCCGGGTGCTCGAGGACCACTGGCAGGCCGCTGGCCTGGCACAGCGCGTCGAGGCGGACGAGCAACCGCTCGAGCGCGGGCAGCTCGGCGTCGTCACTATAAAGGATGCGGTCGCGGATGATGAAGCTGGCGGCCTGGAGCCCGAAGCAGTGAAGGTCGACATAGAGGTCGGCGCTGGCCTGGAGCTCGGCGAACAGCGCGGCGTAGCCGGCCTCGAAGATGCCGGGCGTCTCGGCCAGGCGAGCGCGCTCGGCCGGGTCGGCGCCGGGCGGGTCGGCGCCGGGGAACAGGCGGTTGGGGTCGCGCGCGTCGAGGTAGGGCTCGCGCTGGCGCGTGTGCAGGCCGGCGGGGTTGAGGCTCGGGATGGCGACGATCGTGCCGCGAAGCTCACCGAGCAGCGCGGGCGTGACGACATCGTGGACGACGCCCATGCCGGTGAGCTCGTCGCCGTGGATGTTGGCGGTCAGCCACAGCGTCGGCCCGGGCTCGCGGCCGCGGGCGAGGACGACGGGGAGGCGCTCGACGTGTCCGGTCGGGAGATCGGCGAGCGTGTACCAGCCGTAGGTGACCTCACCGGTGGCCGCGGTGGCTGTTCCGAGAGACAGGGGCCGATGCGCCGACATGCGGCGCATTGTGCCCGATCCTGCGCGCCGCGACCACCGGCCCGGTCATGACCCGGCGATCTCAGCCGGGCTCTAGCACGAAGGGGTAGGTGACGGTGACGAGGCCGCCGCCCTCCGGCTTGGGGAAGGTCCAGCGCTTGACCGCCGCGGCGACGCAGCTGCCGACGGCGGCGTCGGCCATCGTGCTCTCGCTGACCTCGGCTTTGCTGACCTTGCCGTCGGCGGCGATCGTGAACGTGATCGAGACGCGGCCCCTGGCGTTCGGGTCCGTGGCGAGCGCCTGGTTGTAGCAGTGGCGGATCTCGGTGATGTGGGCGCGGGCGATCCGGCGGATGATGTCCTTGTCGAGCGCGCCCTGCACCTCGGCCCTGGCCTGGCGCACGGTCGGGACGCGGGTGCCCCGACCGCCGAAGCCGGCGCCGAAGCCCTGACCGTAGCCGGAGCCCCCACCGCCCCTGCCGATCAGGCCGGTGCCGAGGCCGATCGTGCCGTAGGCCTCGCCGATCGCGGTCTCCTCGACGCCGAGCGGCAGCTCGAGCGGGACCTCGACCGTCCGCAGCGTGCCGTCCTTTTGCTTCTCCTGCCTGGTCTCGACCGCGACGAAGCTGGTGTACTGCGTCATGACGCGGTGCTCGATCGCCAGCTTGGTGACCGCGGCGACCGTCTTCTCGTCGGCCTTGGCTTGCAGGCTGTCGGGGTAGTTGAGCATCGCGTCGACCTGCTGGCGCGCCCACATCGAGCGCAGGCCGGTGTGCTCGGCGCCGTCGCTGAAGTCGAGCCTCAGCGGTATCTCGATCGGCGCCCCGCCGAGCTTGCCCTTGAGCTTGGCCTGGCCCTTCGGCTCGCCGGTGAAGCGCCCGTAGACGACGACAGGCTGGCCGGAGAACAGGTCGGGCAGCGCCGCGGGGACGACGTCCGCGACCGGCAGCCCGCCCCAGTCGATCTCGATGTCGGTGAGCACGGGGCGGTCGATGTAGCCGTAGAAGCGCTCGACGACGGCCTCGACCTTCTCGCCAGGGCCGACGTACGTGACGCTGCCGCGGCCCATGCGGCTGATGCCCTCCAGCAGGTAGTGATTGACCGAGCTGCCGACGCCGAGGCCGAACAGGCGCGCGTCGCCACGGACCTCGCCGATCTTCCGGAAAATTTCGGTCTCGTTGCCGATGTAGCCGTCGGTCAGGAACATGACCATGCGCAGGCGCTCGGGGTCCTTCTTGAACGCGAGCGCGGCGGTGATGCCCGCGAGCATCTCGGTACCGCCATCGCCGCTGAAGCTGCGCATGTACTCGATGCCGCGCATGCGGTTCTCGGCGGTGTTGGGCAGCGGCGCCGGGGCGAGCTGGCCGGTGTCGCCGGCGAAGCGCAGGATCTGGAAGGTGTCGTCCGGGCCCATGCCGTCGAGCGCCTTTTGCACGGCGGCGATGGAGGTGTCGAGCGGCTCGCCCTGCATCGAGCCCGAGGTGTCGAGCGCGAACACCAGCTCGCGCGGGCGCGCCTTGTCCTGCGAGAAGCCCTGCGGCGGCTCGACGGCGAGGGTGAAGTAGCCAGCGCCATCACCTGTCTTTTGGGCCATGAGGCGCGCGCGCGGCTCGAGGCCGGCGAGCTGCCACGAGATCGTGAAGTCGCGGTTGGGCCGCGCGGGCCCGCGGGTGAGCTCCAGGCGGGTGATGTCGCCGGCCTGCGCGACCGTCAGCGAGTGATACTTCGAGCGCAGCGCGGAGACCGGGAAGCCGGCCTCGATCGTGACCTGGATGTCGACGGGCGAGCAGCTGACGACGCCCTTGCCGAGCTGCGGCGAGTTGATCTTTTCGGCGTCGGGGACCTGGGCGGTGTTGCCGGCAGCATCGACGGGGGTGCCAGGGGTGTAGCGCGGGCCGACGGTGATCGGCAGGGTCAGGCCGTAGCGACCGGCCTCGCGGCGCAGCGGCTGGACGATGTGCATCTCGACCTCGACGGTCTCGCCGGGCTGGATGTTGGCGACCGCCTGGGCGAACAGATTGGGCCGGTTCTGCTCGAGCAGCGCGGCGGTCTGGCCGGCGTCGCGGGCCGCCTCGTAGGTCTTGCGCGCGTCGGCGCGGCTCTTCATCAGGCCGCGGATCTCGCGGTTGCCGACGCGGATCCAGTAGTCGTCGACCGCGGCGTCGGCCGGCAGCGGGAAGTTGTAGAGCGCCTCGAGGCGGTCCTTGGTCGGGTTGTGGAACACCTGCACCACACTCGTTTCGGCCATGTTGCCGACGATGACGGTGTCGTAACGGGTCTCGCGCAGCGGCAGCCCGAGCCACGCGTCACCCTGCTTGATCGCCATGCGACCCTGCGACAGCTCGGCCTTCGGGTCGATCGGCAGGGCCTCGGCGGGGACGGCGGTACCGCTGCAGCGGGTGCCGTCGTCGACCGGCAGCTCGGCGGCCACGGTCTCGCCGTCGATCGGCGCGCGAACCTGGCGGGCGCGCGGGTCCGGCTTCACGTCCTCCTCGGCGCCATCCCTGTCCGCGACCTCGCCGAGCGCCTCGGGAGGCGCGGAGTCGCGGTCGTCGCCGGGATCCCCGATCGGCGTACACGCGAGCAGGCACAGGAGGGGGGCGGTCACGGACAGGGGATGGTCGAGAGACAGGCGGTGCATGGCTGGGGCGAGAGACAGCGACCCACGCGCGATGTTCCCGGGCATCCGTGACCGGGTCGATCGCTTCGTATATGATGGCTTTCACGTGGCGAGGACGGGCGATCCAGGGCGAATGAAGATCGGCACGGCCGCGCTCGCCTGCGCGCTGGTGCCGGGCTGCTTTAGCGACCCGGGCGCTGGACCGCTGTGTGCCGGCGCGGCGTGTCTGACCGGCGGGGGCACGAGTGGCGGCGACACCACCGGCACGACGACGACGACGACGCCGACGACGACCGGCGCGTCCGAGACGACCGGCGCTCCGTTCGACCCGTCGATCACGCTGAGGATCTCGACGATGGCCTTCGTCGACCCGCACCTCTTCATCACCGAGGAGGGTATGGACACGGACACGGGCACGGGGGGCGCCGGAGCGAGCTGCGTCAACGATGTCACGATGCTGGTCAACGGCCTGCTCAACAGCGAAATCACCGACGGCAAGTTCAACCTGCTGCTCCGCTTCGAGGACTTTGCCGAGGTCGACGAGGTGCGCCTGCTCGACGCCGCCTGCGAGCCGCCGGCGATGGCTGGCGCGCAGTGGATCTGCACGCCGGGCACGGCGCCGACGGTGAACCTGACCACGCAGATCGTCGCGGAGCCCGGCTGTCGCAACCTCGAGCCGGACGTCTACAGGCCGGTCAATCTCCCGATGATCAACGACCCCACGCCGCCGTGCATGCGGACGACGCGGGGTTCGATCACCTGGCCGGTCAGCGGTTTGGTCGGCTCGCTCGATCTACGCGAAGCCCAGGTGGTGGCGATGCTCGACGACGCCGTGGCGCCGAGCAAGCTGATCGACGGCGTGGTCTACGGGTTCTTGCCGATGTCCGTGGCGCAGAACCTTCAGATCGACGCGCCGCTGTTCGGCCTCGTCGATCTCTGGTCGGTGATCGACGCCCCGGCCTGCACCACGACGTACCCGGATTACCTGCCCAACGTCGACATGATGAAGATCAACGGCATCGAGGTCCAGGGCGCCTGGCTGGCGATCAACTTCACCGCGGAGCAGGTCGAGTACCGGCCGAAGGGGTGAACCCGCGGCGCGGTAAGGGACGATGAAGGGATGAT
>JAYUXQ010001416.1:0-2374 GCA_043752905.1 Nannocystis sp.
GGGTCGAGGTCGTCGTCGGCGGCGCGGATGACCTCGTGGACCTGCGCGAGCACGGCGGTCATGCGCTCCGGCGTCGGCGAAGCCGAGCTCGAAGTCCCCGCAGCCCGCGAAGCCTTCGGGCTCCCCCTTCACGAACGCCGGCAGCGGCCCCACCCGCTCCTCGCAGCGAGCCAGAAACTCCGCGCCGGACATGTTCGCCAGCCCGCAGCTCGGCCACCGCGCGCGAGTCGGGCCGTCGAACATGCCACCGCACGCGAGCGTCGGGCGCAGCGCGCGGGAGCGTCGAGCCGCCAGACATGTTCGCCGGCCCCGCAGCTCGGCCACCGCGCGGGGGAGCGTCGGGCCGCCGGACATGTTCGCCCGCTCACCGAGCGCGCGGAGCATCGAAGGGGCCGACGCGAGCCGGCGAAAATGCTGGCGCCGCGCATCTAGCGCCGGCCACGTCGGCCTGCACGAATTGGCGTAGGCTAGGCCCAGGAGCGAATCCTGATACAAGAATTTCGACTCGGTTTTTTCGCGGCCGTCCTCTTGATGGCCATCCCCGGGTGCGGCGACGGCTGCAACAACGGCGGCGGCAGGGATCCCTACGTGGGTCAGACATGCCAGGCCGCAAAACCCGGCAACCCCGGAGCCGGGGGACAATACCTCTGCCCCGAAGGCTACTTCTGCAAGTACGAGAACGAAACGGACATGGTGAACCCGCACGCGACCGGCGGGTGCGCGCCCATGGATCAGTATAAAGAGTGCATGAACATCACCCTGTGCGACTCCCAGTACGCCCCGCGGTGCGACACCATCAACGAGACGGCCTACTGCGACTGGCTCAACACTGGCAAGCGTTGTCGGTGCGACAAGCCAGGCCCGTTCACCCCCATTGACGGCGAAGGCGACGGGGGTGAAGTGAAGACCCCGACGACAACGAAGTGACGATGCAGCGCTTGGCCTTGCGTTATCGGCTCGGGCTCGGTCTCTGCGGCGCGGCCGCGGGCTGTCAGGCCGCTCCCCCCCTCGCGGACTATCCCCTGGACGGCATCACCGTGTTCGTGGGGTTCGACGAGCCGATCTGCGGCGGGACGTTCGACTGGATCGAGGCGCGCTTGCGCTGGCTCGTGGCCGAGACCGGCATCCCGGCGAGCGAAGCACCGATCCGGTACTACTGGACCCGGGAGGACACGGCCGAGCACTGCCCCTCGATCGCCGGCGGATGCGCCAAAGGGAACCGCATCTACTCGCCGCTCGAGAGGCTCAGCCATGAGATGGTCCACGGGCACCTGGCGCCGCTCGGATTGCCCCGCCCGTGGATCGTGGAGGGAACAGCGAGGATGCTCGAGGATGCGCGGTGGGACCTCGCCGACCAGATCCTACTGCCGTCCGCGCTGCTGGAGGTCTCCGAGCCGCAGTTCCTCAACTACGACGCTGCGGCCAGCTTCGTCCGCTACCTGCGTGATCGCTTCGGCATGGCGACGTTACTCGAGCTGTACGCGGCGCTGGACGGCGTCGACATGGAGGGTACCCCCGACGTGTTCCTGGCTGTCCTGGGGGTGACCTGGGATGACGTGGAGAGCGGCTACGTGACCACGTACGCCCCCGTGCCTGTGGGGTCGATCAACTGCGACTTCCCGGAGCTCGCGCCGGAGGCAGAGACCTGGACCATCCCGGTCGACTCGCCATGCGAGGATGCGGCCACGATCGGTCCGTTCCTCGGCTGGTACGACTCGGATATCCCGTACAGCGAACGCTACGTGACGCTGGGGATCCCCGAGGCCGGCGTCTACACCGTGACGATGACCAGCTCCACCGAGGTCTCGGTCGTTCTCCTCGACTGCGACGAACCGGGCGAGTACCACACCTGGTACGACTCCCAAGTAGACGACGCGATCGAGATGGCGCCTGGACGCAAGCGCCTCCTGATCGGAGCGGACATCGCCGACGCAGCTGTCGGCGAGGTCGTTCTGCGGCTTGCGCCGCCGACGACGCCGGTGACGCCCAAGGCCCCAGGTCCGCGACGCGGCATGCATCGTCACGAGCACGGGCATTTTCGAGCTGACAGCGGGCGGGCCCGGTACTAGGCTTGTGGGTGATGCGCACGCCCGTCCTTGCCGCCCTGACCCTCGCCGCCGCCTGCGGGGACGCGACCTCGCGCTTAAGCGGTTCAAAGCGGGAATTTGGGTGCGAGGGTGAGCACGGAGCGGCCCGGTGAGCTGCGGCGGAGTCCGCGGTCGGGGGATTTTGGCACGGTCCAGGGCGCGAGGGGAAGCGCGCGCATGACGAAGCATCCGGCCAGGGGCCCGAGAGGGGCAGCGAGGACGGCAGCGGGGCGCGAGAGGGTGAACACGTCGCCGAAGGGGCGCGCGGTCAGGGGAGCAACAGGAGC
>JAYUXQ010001417.1:0-5987 GCA_043752905.1 Nannocystis sp.
TCGGAGGACTACTTCGCGGCCCGCGTCGCCTGCATCGCAGACCTCCGCCTCGTCGAGCGCCCCGGCGGCCACCACCTCCACCTCGACGACCCCACCACCATCGCCGAGCTCGTCTCGAGCTTCCTGCACGGCACCTGAGCCGCCTCCTGCGGCCCCTCGTCACGGACTCCGCGGCATCCGCGGCATCCGCGCGAGTCCCGCCGGGTAACGTCCGCGCAAGTCACTTTGTCGCCCGCGCGGGTCGGGTTACCTTGCGCTCGGATCGGGGCCAGGACGCCCCGCGCAAGACATGGGCGAACAAAACATCTCCACGCAGGTCGACGAGGAATCCCTCCGCAACTTCATGAAGGCTCTGCTCGACGACGTCGTCGCGCTCGAGGAGCTGCTCGAGACGGACCGCTTCGAGACCGGTGTCCGCCGCGTCGGCGCCGAGCAGGAGATGTTCCTGGTCGACCGCAGCCTGCGACCCGCCTCCGTCGTCACCGACGTGCTCGAGCGCGTCACCGACCCGCGCTTCACCACCGAGCTCGCGCGCTTCAACCTCGAGGCCAACCTGACCCCGCAGGTGTTCAACAGCTCGTGCCTGCGCCGCATGGAGGACGAGCTCAACGAGCTGATCAGCATGGCGCGTGACGGAGCGCGGGCCTGCGGCGCCGACGTGCTGCTCACCGGCATCTTGCCGACCCTGCGCCGCGGCGACCTGGGCCTCGACAACATGACGCCCAAGCCGCGTTACCTCGAGCTCAACCGCACGCTCCGGCGCCTGCGCGGCGGCGACTTCCACGTCCTGATCCGCGGCATCGAGGACTTCGAGACCACCCACGACAACGTGATGCTCGAGTCCTGCAATACCAGCTTCCAGGTCCACTTCCAGGTCAGCCCCTCCGAGTTCGCCAAGTTCTACAACCTCGCCCAGGCGATCACCGGGCCCTTGCTCGCCGCGGCCGTCAATTCGCCGGTGCTGCTCAAGCACCGCCTCTGGCACGAGACCCGCATCGCCCTGTTCGAGCGCTCCGTCGACACCCGCCCGACCGGCCGCGGTGAGCGTGGCGCCCGTCCCCGCGTGCACTTCGGCGACGGATGGATCCGCGAGGGCGTGCTCGAGATCTTCCGCGAGGACATCGCCCGCTTTCGCATCCTCATCGCCAACACCTTCGACGAGAACCCCCGCGAGGTCATCGCCCGCGGCGGCATCCCCAAGCTGTCCGCGCTGCGTATGCATAACGGCACCGTGTACCGCTGGAACCGCGCCTGCTACGGCTTCGACGGCGACAAGGCCCACCTGCGCGTCGAGAACCGCGTGCTCCCGTCCGGCCCGACCGTCCTCGACGAGGTCGCCAACGCGGCGTTCTTCTTCGGCATGATGGCCAACCTCGCCGAGGAGCCGCGCCGCCTCGAGGAGACGATGGAGTTCGAGCACGCGCGCACCAACTTCTTCAACGCCGCCCGCGACGGCATCCAGGCCCAGATGACCTGGGTCGGCGGCAAGAAGTCCTCGGCCCAGGAGCTCCTGATCAGCGAGCTGCTCCCGCGCGCGCGTGAGGGCCTCAAGTTCGTCAACGTCGACAGCGACGACATCGACCGCTACATCGGCTGCCTCGAGGACCGGGTCAAGAGCGGCAAGACGGGCGCGCAGTGGATGCTCTCGAGCCTGCACGCGATGGGCGAGCAGGGCACCGCGGACGTCCGCCTGCGCACGCTGTCGACCGCGATGCTGCACAACCAAAAGACCGGCGCCCCCGGCCACACCTGGGAGCTCGCGAAGATCGAGGGCGCCCCCGGACACTGGCGTGACAGCTACCAGACCGCCGGCCAGTTCATGTCCACCGACCTGTTCACGGTGCAGTCGCATGACATCGTCGACCTCGCCGCCAACATCATGGACTGGAAGCACATCCGCCATCTGCTGGTCGAGGACGAGGCCGGGCGCCTCGTCGGCCTGCTATCGCACCGCGCCCTCGTGCGCCTGGTCGCCCGCGGCACCCGCAGCGGCATCGGCGAGCACCCGACCGTCGCCGCCCTGATGGTCAAGAACCCGCTGACGATCGGCCCGGAGATGCCCACCCTCGAGGTCATGAAGCTCATGCGCGAGCGCCGGGTCTCCTGCCTCCCGGTCGTCGAGGGCGACAAGCTGGTCGGCGTCATCACCGAGGCCGACCTCATCGAGGTGTCGTCGAAGCTGCTCGAGAGCTACCTGCGCGAGTCCCAGCCCTGAGACCTCGAGGGGGCTCGTTCGCCGCGTATCCTCAGGCGCGCGCGCGACGGCTCGCCGCGCGCGAAGCAGGGGCCGGCTTCGCGGGCCGCAGCGGCACGACCTCCGCGGGCCCGACCTCCGCGGGCCCGCCCTCCATGCGCCGCATCCACTGCGCGAGGCGCAGGACAGCCTGCTCCTTCGCCTTGGCCTCGATGTCGACGCTCATGCGCCTGCCGAGCCAACAATGCGGGAAGTCCTCGGGGTCGATGTAATCGGCGTGCGGCCGGTGATCGCCCTTGAGCGACCACGCGACGATCGGGCTCGACAGGTGCGCCCACGGCTCGCGCTCGCCCCATGTCGCCGCCGCCAGCCCGGTCGCCTCCTCGATCGTGTAGCGATCGGGGTTACAGCGGTGATGATGCACGTCGTAGATCAACGGCACTTGCGCCGCGGTGCATAGCGGCAGCAGATCCTCGACGGTATAAACGCGGTCGTCGTTCTCGAGCACGACCCGCGCGCGTGCCCGCGGAGACAGGCGATCGAGGCCGTGGCCGAGCCGCGCCAGGCTGGCCGCCTTGCCACCCTGCGCGCCGCCGCCGTGGATCGTCAGCTGCTCGGCGCCGATCAGCTCGGCGACCTCCGCTATGTACTCGAGCTCGCGCAGCGAGGCCGTCACCGTCGCCGGGTTTAGCGAGCCGGGCACGATGTACTGGTCCGGGTGAAAGCTCAGCCGGATGCCGGCGTCACGGGCGTTCGTACCGGCCGCCCGTAGCCGCTCGGCGACGCCGCGGCCCGCCTGCCCGTCGAGCGTCCAGCCGACCTCCGGGTGGGTGTAGAGCGGCAAGAGCCCGTTTTGTACCCGGAACGCGCCGACGTGGTGCGTGGCGCACCACGTGATCGCCTCGTCGAGGGCGTCCGCGTTGTGCAGGGCGAGCTCACGGAGGAAGTCGACGCGCCGCTGCGGATCGAGGGTCGACACGTGGCGCGCGGTCGTCGTGCGAAACTTGATCGGCTCGTCGAGGAAGGTGCAGCAGAGACCGAGGCGGACCATGCGCCATGGTATAGGCCCATCGGCCGCCGCGCGCAGCGAAACCGGCGGGTACGCGCAAACGGCCGCGGCCGGGGAGCCCACGCTGCGCTCGAGGCCTCACGTCTGCGGCGGGCGCTCCGGCGTGTGAGGGGTTGACGCGAAGCCGTCTCACCCCGATCTTCTCCTCGTCATGTCCGAGCCAATCACTGCTGCCGCGCCGCGCGGGACCCTGTGTCCTCTCAGCGTCGCGCCGATGATGGACTGCACCGACCGTCACTTTCGCTGGCTGATGCGGCAGATCACCCGGCACACGCTGCTCTACACCGAGATGGTGACGATGCAGGCGATCGCTCACGGCGACCGCGAGCAGCTCCTTGGTTACTCGCCGATCGAGCACCCTGTCGCGTTGCAGCTCGGCGGGGACGACCCGAAGCTGCTCGCCGAGTGCGCCCGGATCGCCGAGGGCATGGGCTACGACGAGGTCAACCTCAACGTCGGCTGTCCGAGCGACCGCGTCGCCAGCGGCAACTTCGGCGCCTGCTTGATGGCCGCGCCCGAGCGCGTGGCCGCCTGCGTGGCCGCCATGCGGGCGGCCGTCAGCGTCCCTGTCACCGTCAAGCACCGCATCGGCATCGACGACATGGACAGCTACGAGCATATGCGTCGCTTCGTCGACATCGTCGCCGGGGCCGGCTGCGACCGCTTCAGCGTGCACGCGCGCAAGGCGGTCCTCGGCGGCCTCTCGCCCAAGGAGAACCGCACGATCCCGCCGCTGCGCTACCCGGAGGTGTACCGCCTCAAGTCGGAGCTGCCGCATCTCACGATCGAGATCAACGGCGGGATCCGGACCCTCGACGCCGCCGACGTGCACCTGCAACATGTCGACGCCGTGATGCTCGGCCGCGCCGCGTACGATGAGCCGTACCTGTTCGCCCACGTCGACGCCAGATACTTCGCCGACGAACACGCGGTCCCGTCCCGCGCCGAGGTCGCGACGCGCTACGCCGAGTACGCCGAGCGCTGGCTCGCCGAGCATCCGCGCCAGCGCTTCACGCTGCTGGCTCGCCACGCGCTCGGCCTGTTCACTGGCCAGCCCAACGCCCGCGAGTATCGCCGCCTGCTCAGCTCGCAGCTGCCGGGCTCGCCGACCGAGCTGGTCGACCGCGCCGTGACGGCGGTGCTACGCCCGCTGCCCGAGCGCGCGGCCTCCTGAGCCCTCTCAGAGCGCGGCCTGGATCTGCACGCGAAGTAGGTCCGCGCCCGTCGCGGCCATGCCGGGCATGAACGTATGAAAATAGTCGGCCTGCAGCTTGAGGTTGTGGCCGAAGAAATAATAGTTGAGGCCGACGCCGACCTCGTCGCGGTCGGGCATGCTGGTGACGCCCTGGCCGCGAGATCCGCTGTAGCGAAACGCCGGCTCGAGCCGCGTCTTCGGGATCAAAAATGCCGTCTGCGCCATCCAGCCGTGGCCGTTGCGGGCCGCGACCGCCGCGACCGGCAGGCCCATCTCATCGAGCGCCGAACCGGGATGGCGGGTGCCCTGGCGCCACATGTAGCCCGCCTCGAGCGACCAGCCGGCGTACTTGAGCATCAAGTCCGCGGTGGCGTTGTGATAGCTGGTGGTGCCGCCGTCCGCGGGGACCGTGCCGAGGACGCCCTTGTCTTTTTTTGCGCGGTCGTTGAACGCGTAGGCGACGCCGAAGCTGACGCGAAATTTTTGAAGGCGCCACACATCCGACGCCTCGTAGTCGTCGAACAGGCCGAGCGGCAGCACGTCGAAGCGGCCGACGTACATCAGGCCCGAGTCCGTGAACTTGTTCTGGTCCTTGCCCTCGCCGAGGAACACGCCGGCGTAGTAGCGCAGCTTCTTGATCCCGCCGAGGTCCTCCGAGCGGATGTCGAGGCCGATGTCACGGTCGACGTTGAACTCGCCGTTGGCGAGCGATCGGTCGATCAACAGCGGGTTGACGTCGGCGATGTTGCGCTCGCGCGTGTACATCACGCGGTACTGGCCGACCCGCAGCGTCAGGTCGCGCAGCTGCTCGAACTGCATGTATGCGTCATAGACCGGGCTCGCGTGCACGACCCCGTCGCGCACGTCCATCTCGCGCGGCGCGAACGCCAGCTGCAAGAAGTACTTGTTCTTCGCGCCGAACAGGTTGCCGGAGAACACGGTGCGGAAGCGACGGATCTCGAAGTTGTGCTGGTCGACCGCGTCCGCGCTGGCCGGGTCGTGGCGAAAGCTGTAGAGGAAGCCGAAGCGCAGGCTCATCGCCAGCGCGAATCGACCGTCCTTGCTCTTGAACTCGAGACCCTTGCCCGGCACGAAGCGCTGCGCCTCTCCGTCCGCCGGCGCGGCGCCGAGCCGCTTCTCCTCGTTGTTCGGCAACCCGAAGCTCGGCGGCTTCGCCTCCGCAGGCCTGGCGTCAGGCTTCGGTGCGGGGCCCGGCGTCGGTGCCGGCGTGAGACTCGGTGCCGCGGGGACAGGCCGCGCCTGAATGGGCTGAGCTGGCACCGGCGCCTCGTTCGCGGGCTCGATGGGCGTGATCTCGGCAGGCTCCACGGGCGTGACCGCGGCGGGCGTCTCGGCGGGCGTGACCGCGGTAGGTGTCTCGGGTCGCGGCTCGGGCAAGCTCGGTGGTGGGGCGTCGGGCGCGGGCGCGAGCGACAACAGGGCGAGGAGCAGCGTCGAGGTCATCGGGAGCCTGGTCCGGGTTCTATTTCAGTGAAGTAAATGTCTCAAGACCAGAATTGCGGTCCACA
>JAYUXQ010001418.1:0-2373 GCA_043752905.1 Nannocystis sp.
GGGAACAGCCACGGCGCGGGGATCGTTCCGACCCACTCGTCGATCTTGCCGATGGGAGTGACGAGCTCTAGCGTGATCGGGTCGAACTCCCACGGACGACCGGCGTCGGTGGTGATGATCATGCGGTCGTGCAGCGAGATCGGTGAATTACTGAGCACGGTGCGCACGCCGAGCAGCGGCGACATGCGCGTCAGGCCGAGGTCGTGGAACTTGAGCAGGCCGCCGCGACCGGACGCCTGGATCGCCTGGTCGAGCAGGAAGCAGGGCGGACGAAACACGGACTGCTTGAGGGTCGGCGCGGTGCCCTCGAGGTCGACGCGATAGACGGTGCCCTCGCCCGAGAAGGCCGGACGCCCCGGCGTGGCGATCGATCCGGCGATGAAGACGTGGCCGAAGAGGTCCGGCGGCAGCTCGCCACCGAGCGTGCGCAGCTCGAGCGTGCGATGGGTCGCCATCATGTCCTCGCCCCCGCTGCTCATCATCGAGGTGGGCATCGCCCGCGCCGGCGCGGCGGGGATCGTGTCGTCGGGGTCGTCCATCCGCGTAAAGTCCATGGTCCGGCACAATGAGCGACACGAGGCGTCCCCGCGGATGCCCGGCTGTTCGTGCGCAAGCTCAAGGGCGACGCGCCCAGAGGCCGCTGGGGTCGGCATTTTTGCCCACGAATGCGCAGATCCGGGCGTGTCGCGGGGCGATCGTCGTGATGGTGAGGGAGATCGCCGATGCAGTACGCTCCCGCGCGCACGACATGACGACGCTCGAGATCCCGCGGCCCGACGACTGGCACCTGCATCTGCGTGACGACGCGGCCCTGCGCGCCGTACTGCCCCACACCGCCCGGCAGTTCGCGCGCGCGATCGTGATGCCGAACCTGCGACCGCCGGTGACGACGACGGCGCAGGCGCTGGCGTATCGCGGGCGGATCCTCGAGGCGCTGCCGCCGGAGCTGGTCGGTCGCTTCACGCCGCTGATGACGCTGTATCTGACCGACGCGACGCCCCCCGAGGAGGTGGTCCGGGCGCGCGCGAGCGGGGTGGTCCACGGGGTCAAGCTGTACCCGGCCGGCGCGACCACCAACTCGGCGGCCGGCGTCACCGGGCTCGATGCGCTGTCACCTGTCCTCGAGGCCATGCAGGCGTGTGACATGCCGTTGCTGGTGCACGGGGAGGTCACCGACCCGGCGATCGATGTGTTCGACCGCGAGGCGGAGTTTTTGCAGGGGCAGCTCGGGCCGCTGCTCGGGCGCTTTCCTGGATTGCGCGTGGTGGTCGAGCACATCACGACGCGCGAGGCGGTCGCGTTCGTGCGGGCGGCGGGCGACAAGGTGGCGGCGACGATCACGGCGCATCACCTGCTGCTCAGCCGCAACGCGATGTTCACCGGGGGGATCCGTCCGCACGCGTACTGTCTGCCGGTGCTCAAGCGCGAGGCGCATCGCGTCGCGCTGCTCGCGGCGGCGACCAGCGGCGAGCCGCAATTCTTCCTCGGCACCGATAGCGCCCCACACGCGCGCGCGGCGAAGGAGGCGGCGTGCGGCTGCGCCGGGGTTTATACGGCCCACGCGGCGATCGAGCTGTACGCGGAGGCGTTCGCGTCCGTCGGCGCGCTGGCGCGGCTGGAAGGGTTCGCCAGCGAGTTCGGACCGCGGTTCTACGGGCTGCCGGTCAACGAGGAGCGGGTCCTGTTGACGGACGAGCCCTGGGAGGTGCCGGCGAGCTACCCATTCGGCGACGAGGTGGTGGTGCCGATGCGGGCGGGCGAGAAGATCGGCTGGCGGCTGGGATCGCGGTCGTAGCGGGTGCAGCGCGCTCGCCGGGCGGGGCGGGGTTTGTTACGCTGCGGGCCGCATGCGCATCTGCATCCTCGGAGCCACCGGTCTCGTCGGTCGCGAGCTGCTGCACCTGTTGCCGCGCGCGTGGCCAGGTTCGCAGCTCGACCTGTATGCCAGTCGAGATCAGGAGCTCGAGCACGAGGGCCGGCACTTCTCGGTGCGTGGCGCGGACGCGCTGGACGCGGTCGACGCGACGCGCGGCGACCTGGCGTTCGTCGCCCTCGACGACGAGCACAGCGCGCGCTACGTGCCGCGGCTGCGCGCGCTCGGCTACAAGGTGGTCGACAAGAGCAACACGTTTCGCCTCGACCCTGCGGTGTCGCTGGTGGTCGCGGGGGTCAACGACGGGCTCGTGAACGCGAGCGCAGACCTGGTCGCCAACCCCAACTGCACGACGATCCCGCTGGCGCTGGTGCTGGCGCCGCTGCGGCGACGCTTTGGCCTGCGCGGGGTGACGGTCGCGTCGTATCAGGCGATCTCCGGCGCGGGGCAGGCGACGCTCGATCAATTTTTGCTCGACGCGCGCATCGGCTACAAGACGC
>JAYUXQ010001419.1:0-5982 GCA_043752905.1 Nannocystis sp.
GCCGACCCTTGCGGGGCCGTGGGGCCCTGCCCGCTCGCCGAGTGCTCCGGGTCCAGGCGATGTGACGGCGCCAGGGGCCGCCACAGGCCGCCCGTGGTAAAGCCGTGCCACGCCCACGGCAACCAGCGGACCAGCAGCCACGCGAGCCACAGGGCCCACGCGAGCATCAGGCCGCGGTACCACCACATCGACACCGACAGCACCCACGGTCGCGGCACCAGGCCGCCGGTGCCGGCGACGTGGTCGACGCGGTCATGGTACCAGCGCAGCGTGTTGCCATACGAGCCGTTGCCCTCGATCTGCATGTCGGGCTGACCGAGCAGGCCCTGGTGGATCGCCTCCATGAGGCACAGGCAGGCGATGATCGTCCAGCTGACGAGCAGCAGCTGGCGCAGGTCGTACCACCACGCGGGCACGGCCGTGTGCTCGCGGCGCCAGGCGATCGCCAGGAACCAGCCGATCACCAGCATCGCCAGCGGGACGTCGATCGGCGACAGGCCGAGGCCGAGCAGGAACCATTGGTGTCCGCGCAGCGGCGTCCAGCGCAGGCGACTGAGCACCGCCGCGGCCAGCAGCAGCATGATGACGTACGACCAGAACAGCACCGCGGGCCCCAGGCGCGGGCCGCCGACGAGCAGGATCCACCGGCTCTGCGGGAACGTGACCTCGACGTTGACGTTGACCGCGGGGGCGCCGAGGTCGACGAGCGGGGCGACGTAGCGCTGGCGCAGGTCGTGGGCCTCGCGCCAGCTGAGCTCGATGTTCTGCGAGCCCGGCTCGACCGGCAGGCGGACCTGGCGGCCATCTTGACCGATCGTCTGGCGCGCGCCGTCGAACGTCACGTTCTGCAGCAGCGCGCCCTCGGGGAGCTGGACGACGTGATGACCGCCGCGACTGCTGCGCAGCGCGAGCGTGAGGCGAGCGTCGACCGCACGCAGGCCTGGCGCGAGGTACAGCGTCGCCGTGTCGATCGTCAGGGTCTGACCGGGCACGCCCTGCGGCCGCGTCACCGTCAGCGCGACCTGTTCGCCCGGCCACGGCCGCCACTCACGCAGGCCCGCCTCGCCCTGACGCACGGTCGGCAGGCCGATGTGCTCGACGTGCCACACCGGCCCGACCTCGACCAGCCACACCTCGGTCCACGGCTCACCGGCCACCGCCGTCAGCTTGATCTGCTCCGTGATCGGCAGGACCGAGGTCCAGCTGATCGAGTCCTGGTCGGGCGCCATGTTGACCAGCACCTTGCCGGCCTCGACGCGCTGGTCCGCGGTCGTCACCGACTCGCCCGGCATCAGCGGCACCGACAGCACCACCGCGGCGCCCTTGGGCGTCAGGCGGTCGACGCGGGTCGTCACCTCCCACGACAGCCCGAGCTGCAGCGAGCGCTCGAGCCGGACGAACGGCGGCAGCGTGCCGACCTCGAGCTCGGCCGGCGCCGCCCTGGCATCCTGCGAGCTGACGCGCGTCAGCTGCAAGTTGTCGTCGGCGAGCCCGTCCTCGTGGATGCCGTCGACGGTCCAGCCCTTCGCCTTCGCCTCGACGCGGTGGGGCTTTTGCGGCAGGGCGATCTGGACGGTCTCGCGGACCGGCAGCGGACCCTCGAGCACGACCTCGTGACGACCCGGGCGCAGCTCGAGCATCAGCGTGCCCTCGGGCGTGCGTGCGAGGCCGCTGGTCGGCGAACCGTCGACGAGCACCGTCGTTGGCAGCCACTGCTCCGCGGAGCCTGGCAGCAGCACGCTGACGAACGCGGCGACGTGCAGCTCCTGGACCAGCCGCAGGCCGCGCTCGGTCGCCTCGAGGCGCATACGCGGGCTGGTGACGCAATTGGGCAGGCACTCGGGCGGCTCGACCAGCCGCGTGCGCAGCTCGGAGAGGATCTCCGGGTCCGGGACCTGGGCGCCGGCTGTCCCGGGGGACAGCAGACCTGTCCCGAAGGCCAGGAGCGCGACGATCGGGCCGACGAAGCCGACGCGGGCCGCCACGAGGCGCTCGCGCCGACGCCGGCCGAACACCCCGAACACCGCGAGCATCAGGGTGGTCAGGAACAGCACGCGGATGAACGCGAGCGCGAGGTTGAGGTGCGGCGGCACGAGGATCAGGCGCATCTTCTGGTCGCGCGTGACCGGGCCGTTCCAGCCGAGGTTGACCACGCGCCAGCTCCAGCCGGGCACGCCGGCGCCCGTCTGCACGACCGTGTTGGCGTCGTACTCGCGCAGCTTCTGCTGCTTGCGCAGCGCGACCTGGGGGTCGCCCCGGCCGCCCGATGCCGGGCCCTGCTCGGCGCTCGTCTTCTCCTGGTCCTCCAGGCCGCCGCGCAGCTCGCCTTCGCGGTCGTTGGCGGACTCGGACCTGGGACCCGCGAACTGGTCGGCCTTGTCGAAGCCGCGAGACACTTGCTGCGGGATGTCGGCCTGGCGATACAGGTCGGCGGGGGCGGCCTGCGTCGATTCGTCGCTGGGATCGCCGCGTTTGGTGTTGAGGAGGCCGAAGTCGTCGTTGTCGCTGCGCACCGCGAGCGCCGGGTAGAGTCCGCCGCGCACCTGCTGGATCGTGAACGCGACGACGATGCCGGTCAGCGTCACGAGCGTGATGACGCGGTACACCTGCACCGTCGCGCGCAGGCGACCGTCGGGCAGCGCGCGGTGCAGGGCCTCGCCGATCAGCACGAAGATCCACACGGTCCGCGGGGCCATCCACTCCGGCAGCGCCAGCGCCAGGGTCACCACCGCGAGCGTGCCCCAGGCCCAGCCGTACAGCCGCGCGATCGCAATGGCGATCACCAGCGCGAGGAAGATGTCGAGCAGCGTCCAGCGCTGCAACCATGTGTCGTCGACCTCGTCCATGCCGGTCGCGTGCAGCAGGCGCCACCCGGGCGGCAGGTGCAGGCGGCCGCGCACGCTGGCGAAGTCCTGGTCCCAGTCGACCGCCGACAGACCCACTTGCAGGCCGCCGGCCGGCACGCGCATGTCGGTGGCGAGGTCGAGCTGGGTGCTGCGCAGTTCGACGCCGGGCTGTCCGCTCTCGGTCAGCGCCGTGATGAATTGCGGGCTGCCCTGGGCCGCGGCGAAGCCGAGCTGGGCGGGCGCGCGGACCTCGAGGCGGCGGGTGTTGAACACCTCGCCGTGCAGCTGGTCGCGCACGGAGAAGCCGCGGCCATCGAAGTCGAGCCACCACGTGCGATCGATCTCGAGTTGATCGGGCCCGCGGTCGATCTCGCCGCGGTGGGTCTCGGCGAGCTGCATCGCGTCGCCGGGGCGCACGCGATAGGCGGGCAGCCGCTTCCAGTCCTCGGGCAGCAGGGTCTGCTGCGGGTCGACGGCGGTGACGCCGGAGATCTCGACGCGTCGCAGCGTCGGCTCGGCCGCGAACGCCCAGATCTCCTCGCTGGCCCAGGGTCCGTCGCTGGGGGCCAGCTTGAGCTCCGGGGCGGGATCCGAGTTGCGCGCCTCGATCGTGATCACCCAGCGACCGGGACGGATCTGGACGCGCAGGCGACCGTCGGACTCGAGCCGCGCCGGCAGCTCGGCCTTGACCGACATCGGCACGAAGTCGGCGAGCAGCGCCTTGCCGAGCAGCACCTCCCGGTTCTTGCCGGACGCGTGGATCTCGATCTGCGTCGTGACCACCAGCGGGATCGTGTCGGCGATCCGGCGGTGCACGACGACGTCGAGCAGGTTCTCCGCGCTGTCGGCCGCCTCGCGCTTTTGCAGCCATAACACGCCGTCGTTGTCGCGCTGGGGGAACGCGACCGCCTCGCCGCGGACCTTGAGCGTCAGCAGGCCGGTGTCCGTGGGGACCGCGAGCTTCTCCGGCAAGGTGTCCCACAGGAACACGCCGGTGACCCGGTGCGTGCCCGGCGGGAGGTCGAGGCCGGGCTTGCCCGCGTGGACCTGCACGACCGCCAGCGCGTCGCCGACCTTGACGTCCTGCGGCCAGCGCTCGTCGTCACCGGGCAGCGGCACCCAGGTGCGCTCGTATACCAGCCACTGCTGCTCGAAGTCGCCGCGCGTGTCGGTCAGCGTCAGGTCGAGCCGCGACGGCCACGCGCAGCGCGACGCGGAGGTGCTCGCCGGCTCGTAGGGACACAGCGCCGCCTCGACGTCACGCAGCACCCACGGGATCCACGGCTTGAGCGGCTCGGGGACCTCGGCGGGCGTGAGGGGGGCAGCGAGCGCCGGACTCGCCGCGAGCCAGGCGAGCAGGCTGGCGAGGGTCCACCACGAGAACGGTCGATCGATGCGTGCCATGCGAACAGGCCACAGGGTACAGCGACCCGGTTCTCACGGGGACCGGCCGAAGTTCGGCGAGCCCGGGCGCACACGCGCGTGAACCCGCCAGGGCCCGCCAGGGTCTCCCCGACGAACGTTGTACTTGCGGCCAACCTGGCCCGACGGCCTGGTCTGCGGCCCCCGGGGCGCCAGCGGGCTTGCCCTCTCGCCCGCACTCCCCGCAAACTGGGAGCGTGCAATCGCTCACCGACCCGGAGCTGCGTGTTCTGTTCGCCGAGACGCGAACGATCGCGGTGCTCGGCGCCAACGTCGACCCCGGCAAGCCCGCCTTCTACGTCCCCGACTACCTCGCAACCCGGAGCTTCGAGATCCATCCGGTCAACCCCGGCTTCGTCGGTCGCACGCTGTGGGGCCACACTTTCGTCGCCAGCCTCACCGACCTCAGCGAGCCGATCGACATGGTCGACGTGTTTCGCCGGTCCGAGGCGCTGATGGCCCACGTGCCGGAGATCCTCGGCATGCGCACGCTGCCGAGGGTCGTCTGGCTGCAACTCGGCATCGCCCACGCAGAGTTCGCCCGCCACATGCGGGACGCTGGCATCCGCGTCGTGCAGGACCGCTGCACCCTCGCCGAGCATCGCCGACTGTCACGCTGACCCGCTCGCGTGCGCGCGCCTCGATCGCGGGTACCGTCCGCGCGCGCATGTCGATACGCCGCGCGGGCGATCCCGTCCGGATCGGGCGAGGCGGGCCAGCGAGCCGTGAGGAGCCTCCCTTCCTGACGGTGATCGTTTGCCCTGCGCTGGTACGCTGTATCCGTGTCCATGCTCCTGTCCACGTCGATGCTGTCGTTGTTCGCTGTGTTCGCCGCTCCGGCCCCGTCGCCCTCGCCTGCGGCCTGGGAGAAGTGCGTGGGCAAGGACCCCGCGGGCAAGATCTCGAGCATGGTCAACATCGACAGGGTGCAAGCGATGCTCCTGGTGGAGTACTCGGCCACGAGCAAGAACGGCATCGTGATGCGCCCGATCGGCGAGGGCGCCCCGAAACAGCGCCTGAAGGGGTCCAAGCCCAAGCCGCAGTCGATCAAGTTCAAGACCTGCAGCGCGATCGACATGCAGATCGGCGCACCCGAGGCGTGCGACAGCCTGGTGGTGTTGTTCAGGCCCACGCGGCCGAAGCAATTCCCGACCGACCGCACCGAGCGCCAAAAGTGGGTCAACCGGATCGCGCAGCGGCAAAAGGAGTGGGACGACGCCCACGCCGACAAGACAGTGACCTGGAAGGGCAACGAGGCCCAGCTGTACGACGAGAAGTGTCTTGCGAAGGGGAAGCCGGCGGCGTCCTGCGTGGCCGGCATTCGCACGGCGGACGGCTTCGTGCGCCCGACGGCCGCGATGCTGGCGTTCACCGGCGACCTCGATCTGTTCGACATCGCCGACGTCGCTGGCCATCCGATCGTGACCGGCGACCTGGACAAGGCTCGCCTGATGGATGCCATGATCGCCGACGACGCGCTCGACGTGCTCCACGGGGCGCACATGGACTGGGACGCCTCCAAGATCGACGACCCGCAGGACCTGGCGAAGATGGAAAACATCCGCCAGCCGATCCTCGACGGCCACCGCGAGCGGCCGATCGGGTCGCCCAAGCGCGAGCCGCTGGTCGTGTTGATGCCCGACTGCACGGTCTGCAAGGCGTGGGCTCCGCCGCACCCGGACGACCCGCGCGCGAGCGAGGCAGGGGGCGACTT
>JAYUXQ010001420.1:0-5975 GCA_043752905.1 Nannocystis sp.
GTGTCCTGCATCCACCCGACCCCGGCCGGCCACGACCTCATCAGGGACCTGTTCACCGCCGTCATCGACGAGTGACCGCCGTCCCCGGACCGCGGCGCCTGGCCCGCCGAAGCGCAGGAGCGCGCCGCGGTCCCTGGAGCCACGCGCGCACGCGCACCGGCCGCAAAGCCGGCCGTCACGAGGGTTATCGCCGCGCCTCGGCTGGCCGGGCCGCCAGCCCCCCCGCCGGAGGCTCCCAGGCGCTCTGCTTGCGCCGGGATCGACGCGCGGCTATGCGTGAGGGCCCGAGGTCGTGATGACAGCCGTTTCGCGCCTGATCCCCCCCTATCACCCCCCAGGACAGCCAGAACCCCAGGACATCCTCGACGTCATGCAGCAGGAGCTGCGACGGTCGCTCGATGGCCTCATCGTGCCGGGCTCGCCCCGGCCGTACTTCATGCTCTACGCCCTGCGCCGGGTCCACGCCCTGCGCCTGCGGGCAGCTCACGGCGCCCTGCTGCGCTCGCGCGAGGCCACCCACGCGCACATCTACACGGATGTCCGGGTCGGCAGTCACAAGTTCGACAACGTCATCGACGGCGGCCTGGGCGAGAGGTCCGAGGACCGCGAGAGCAGCGACTGGGTCGAGGCCCCCGACGACCTCGACCCCAAGGCCCTGCAGATCGCCCTGTGGAAGCTGACCCAGCTCAAGTTCGACGAGGCCCTCGAGGACTACTACGACCACAAGAAGGCCACGCTGAGCGAGTACCTGCGCGACGAGGTCAGCGCCATGACCCGCGAGCGGCCGATCGTCCACAAGGAGCCGCTGCACCACGACGACTTCCCCCGCGCCGCCTGGGAGCGGGTCCTCGTCGACCTCTCGCGTCGATTCCTCCAGCACCCCGAGATCTACGATCCGTGTATCAGCCTCTCCGCTGAACGCATTCATCGCTGGTTGGTCACCTCCGAGGGCACGAATGTCATCACGGAGGACGTGTTCATCCAGATCGGCATCGAAGGCTGGGTCCTGACCGAGGACGGCGTCTACGTCGAGGGCTCGCGCCAGATGTACCTGCGGGCCATCGAGGAGGTCCCGGACCGGGCCACCCTCGAGCGCGCGCTCGACGAGGTGATCGTCGAGCTGGCCCTCCTGCGCGAGGCCGAGAGCCCCGGCGCCTACATCGGCCCGGCGCTGCTCTCGGGCCAGGCCGCCAGCACCCTGTTCCACGAGGCCCTCGGTCACCGCCTCGAGGGCGAGCGCCTGATCGCCCGCGGCGAGAGCAAGACTTTCGCCCGCAAGCGCGGCGAGCGGATCCTGCCCGCCGGCCTCAACGTCCTCGACGACCCGACCATGACCCACTGCGGCGACGAGCCCCTGTGGGGCAGCTACCGTGTCGACGACGAGGGCATCCCGGCCAGCCGCACCATGCTGGTCGAGGACGGCATCTTGCGCAGCTTCCTGCAGAGCCGCACCCCCGTACCCGGCGGCGACCAGAGCAACGGCCACGGCCGCCACGATGGCATCGAGCGACCGATGGCCCGCATGGGCAACTTCGTCGTCGAGGGCGCGCCGGGGCAGGGCGAGTCGTGGGACGCGCTCAAGGCCCGCCTGATCGAGCTGGCTCGTGCCCAGGGCCGCCGCCACGGCGTCATCATCCGAAGGATCCTCGCCGGCGAGACCAGCACCGCCGACTACGACTTCCAGGTGTTCAAGGGCACCCTCGCCGAGGTCCATCTGGTCGACGCGACCACCGGCGCCAGCAAGCGGATCCGCGACGTCGAGCTGATCGGCACCCCGCTCGCGGCGCTCCAGCGCATCGTCGCCTTCGGCCGCGACCAGGAGACTGACCAGGGCTTTTGCTACGCCGAGAGCGGCTCGATCCCCGTCAGCGGCGTCGCCCCGCCGATCCTGCTCTCGGAGCTGGAGCTGCAACAGAGCAGCACCACCGGATATCACGACCCGCTGCTCCCGCCGCCGTTCGCCGACGACGGCTCGCGCGGCCGCAAAGGCGGGCTGCGCTCGCGCGGCAAACGGCGCAAAGCCGTCTGACGCGCCCGTACGCCGCCCCCGCGAAAGCGCGTGCAAGCGCACGCGCCGGCCGCTAGGCTCGCGGGGTGGACCGCCCCGCCCCGATCACCAGCTTCGCCGAGGTCATGGCGTGGCTGCGGATGCAGGTTCGGATCACCCCGGTGCTCGGGCGCCTGCAGATCATGACCGAGGCCTCGGGCGCGGCCCGGTCCGCGCTCCTGACCCGCGACCGCGCCCGCCTGGCGATCGTCGAGGCCGGCCGCGCCCCGCCCGAGGAGTTCGACGTCCTGGTCCTGTGCGGTTCCGCCGAGGTCCTCGCGTCCGCCCTCGCGCGCCTACCCGCGCACCGCGTGCATGCCCTGGCCCTGCCGACCCCCGCCGCGCTGCTGCAGCGCGCGATCGAGGAGGGCATCCGCGCCGCCCAGACCGTCCTGCAGGGCCGCGTCGCCGACCAATTGATCGACGTCGGCCTCGGCCTCAACCGCGAGCGTGACCCCCGGCGGGTCCTTGAGCTCATCCTCCGTCACGCCCGGGCGATCACCGGCGCCGACGCCGGCTCGGTCTACGTCGTCGAGGACGAGGGCCGGCGCCTGGTGTTCCGCGTCGCCCACAACGACTCCGTCGCCGCCAACTTCGCCGAGTCGACCCTCCCGGTCTCCGACGCCTCGATCGCCGGCGCCTGCGTGCGCGCCGGCAAGATCATCAACATCCCGGACCTGTCTCAAGAGACAGCCTTTAGCCACGACCGCAGCTTCGACGCCCGCTTTAACTACCTCACGCGCTCGATGCTGACGGTCCCGATGCGCGCCCCCGAGGGCCAGGTCGTCGGCGCCGTCCAGCTGATCAACGCCAAGCACGGGCGCATGCCCTTGCGCGGCCCCGAGGACACCGCCGCCCGCGTGCACCCCTTTAGCGACGCCGACGCCCGCCTGGTCCAGGCCCTCGCCACCCAGGGGGCCGTCGCGCTCGAGAATGTCGGTCTCTACGCCGAGATCGAGGCGTTGTTCGAGGGCTTCGTGCGCGCCAGCGTCACCGCGATCGAGCAGCGCGACCCGACCACCTCCGGCCACAGCCAGCGGGTCGCCGACCTCACCGTCGCGCTCGCCGAGTCCGTCGACCGCTGCGACCTGCCGACCTTTCGCGGCTACACCTTCTCTCGCCAGGAGCTGCGTGAGATCGAGTACGCCGGGCTGCTGCATGACTTCGGCAAGGTCGGCGTGCGCGAGCAGGTGCTCACCAAGGCCAAGAAGCTACACGAGAGCCAGCTCGAGCGCGTGCTCGAGCGCTTCGAGCACCTGCGCACCGCCACCCGCCTGCGCTGGCTCGAGGCCATGGTCACCAGCGGCCGCTCGCCCGACGACCCGGTGATGCTGGCCGCCCTCCACGCCGACTTCGCCCGCATCGACCGCTGGCGCGAGGTCGTCTTGCAGGCCAACGAACCGAGCCTGCTCGTCGAGCAGGTCGGCCAGGCCGTGCACGAGGTCGCCAGCCTGCGCTTCACCGACGCCGGCGGCCGCGAGCTGAGAATCCTCGACGACGAGCTGCTCGCCGCCCTGCTGGTCCCCCGCGGCAGCCTGACCGTCAGCGAGCGCGAGGAGGTCGAGAGCCACGTCCGCCACACCTACAACTTCCTGATCAAGATCCCGTGGGGCCGCGCGCTCGCCCGCGTCCCGGAGATCGCCAGCAAGCACCACGAGTACCTCAACGGCAGCGGCTACCCCGGCCGCTTGCCCGCGCTCGACATCCCGATCCAGGCCCGGCTCATGACCGTCGCCGACATCTTCGACGCCCTCACCGCCGCCGACCGCCCGTATAAAAGAGCCGTCCCGGTGGTCCGCGCTCTCGACATCCTTCATAGCGAGGCCGACGCCGGCAAGGTCGACCGCGAGGTCCTCGAGCTCTTCATCGCCACCCGCGTCTACGAGCGGGTCGGCCTGCGCATCTCATGACCGACATCGACGACATCGACGTTTCCGACGACACCGACGAGCCCGGGGACGACCTGTCCTTCGGGCCAGCCGCGGGCCCGCGCCCCGCGCTGCGCTGGCGCGTGCTCCCGACGCTCAAGGGCAGGGTGGGGCGCTCGCTGCTGCGCCAGCTCGACCGTCGCCTGCGGCGGGCCGCGCGGCGGATCGGGATCGCCGGCGCCGACCTCCCCGGCATCGGCCTGACGATCGTCGACGACGCCGAGATCACCCGCCTCAACGCCGACCATATGGGCAAGGACCGCCCGACCGACGTCCTCTCGTTCCCGGCGCGCCCGCCCGGTCCCGAGGGCGAGGCCCTCGCCGCGATGGGCGTCCCGCTCGGCGACATCGTCCTGTGCTGGGACGCCGTGCTTCGCCAGGCCAGCGCCCGGGTGGCCCCCGGCGCCGGTCTCGACGCCGCCGCGCTCGACGAGGCGACCGTCCTGGCGATCCACGGCCTGTGCCACCTCCTGGGCCATGACCACGCGCTGCGCGACGAGGGCCGCACCATGCATCGCCGCGAGCGTCGCGGCCTGCGAGCCGCCCGGGTCCCGGACATCGCGCGCCCGTACGGCCTGTACGCCCGCCGCGGCACTTAAATCGCCCCTGAGCCTCGCGCCCGTGGGCCCCGGGCGCCGGACATGCCTGCACGCCCGTCACCGCTGAGCCCTCTTGCCAGGGGCCCGGCCGCCCGCGATCCTCCGCGGATGCTCCCGACGCCCGCGCCAGGCACCCCCGTCCTCGTCGTGCACGGCGGCAGCGGGACGATCGCCCCCGAGAACCACGCGGCAGCCGTCGCCGGCACGCGCGCCGCCGCGGCCGCGGGTCAGGCGATCCTCCTGGCCGGAGGCAGTTGCGAGGACGCGGCGGTCGCCGCGGTGCGCGTGATGGAGGACGACCCCGCCTTCAACGCCGGTCGCGGCGCCTGCATGAACCGCGACGGCGACTTCGAGCACGACGCCGCGATCATGCGCTCGCGTGACCTGCGGTCCGGCGCCATCGCCGGGGTGTCCGCGATCCGCGACGCCGTTCTGCTCGCCCGCCTCGTGATGGAGCAGACCCGGCACTGCCTCCTTATTGGTGCTGGCGCCGAGGCCTTCGGCCGAACGCATGGCGTCGGCCACTTCGGCCGCGACGAGGTCTGGACCGCCAAGGCCGAGGCCATGTACCGCGGCGTGCTCGAGGGCAGGGCGCAGGCCGACAACCGGGCCGACACCGTCGGCGCGCTCGCGCTCGACCGCGAGGGCCACCTGTGCGCCGCGTCCTCGACCGGCGGCGTGCTCCACAAACTTCCAGGTCGCGTCGGCGACACCCCCCTGTGCGGCTCCGGCTTCTACGCCCACCCCATCCTCGGGGCCTGCTGCACCACCGGCCTCGGCGAGGCGATCTTGACCCACGTGCTCGCCTACGAGGTCCTGCGCCGCGCGGCCGACGACCCCACCGACCTATCCAGGCTCGCCTCCGACCTGTGCGCCGAGATCTCGGCGCGCTCGGCCGGGGCCGCCATCGGCCTGATCGCCCTGCGCCCCGACGGCGCCGTCGCCCTCGCGCATGCCAGCGAGCACATGAGCTGGGGTCTGGCGATCGGCGAGGGCCCGCCCGAGAGCGGCTTGCGACGCTGATCAGGCCGGCCGCTGGCGCCGGTGCACGCTCGCCGCGACCACGCTCGCCAGCACCAGCAGCAGCCCCGCCGCCCCGAGGTGACTGTACAAATTGTGTCCCACGTCGGCGCTCGGGCAGTGCCACACGACCGCGACGAGGGCCATGAGCGCCATCCCGCCACTGACCCACAGCACGCTCCCGGGCCGCCGGCGGGCCGCGAACGCCCCGCTGAGCGTTCCGATCGCCAGCAGCCCGATCCCCGACCCGAACGTCCCGGCGACGCAGGGATCGACCCCCGGGCCCTGTCCCTCCGTCGAGAACATCGCCAACAGCCCCGGACCGAGCGCCGCCACCACCGCAGCGACCACGGCCGCCACCACCAGCCCCACGCGCAGTGG
>JAYUXQ010001421.1:0-2368 GCA_043752905.1 Nannocystis sp.
CGGGGCTCGCCGAGGTCACGGTCGGGGAGGTCGCCACCCCGGTCGCGGCACTGGACTCGGCCGCGAAAGTGTCGGCCGAGGGCGCGCTCGCGGGAGGCCCCGGCGACGGCGGCCGCTCCTGCTCGTTCGTCGGCGGCGACGGCCTGGGCGTCGACACCTGGGCCTTGGGCGTGACCGCGGCGATCTCACCCAGAAGCGTCGCGTCGATGAGCAGCAGTTCGCCCCAGCGCAGGCGATATCGCCTGCCCGTAGGGACCACCATGGGAGTTTTGGTGGCGGCGATCGCCCGGCTAAACGTCTTCGAACCGCAGGAGAACTCGATGCCTGCCCTGTCGGCCATCAGGCGCCTGAGACCGGACGCCCACAACAGCTGGTCGCCAAGGCCGAGCGAGGCCAGCACGCGCATCCCCTCGCCGAACCGCGGGAGGATCGTCGATGCGGGTCCGGTCGGCGGCTCGTCGGGCGTGAAATGGCGGTCGACGAGCTCCTGGTCCTCCGCCGAGAGCTTCGCCTTTCGTGCGGGTCGCGGCGGCGGTGGAGCGGGTTCGGGTCGAGGCGGCGGCGGAGCGGGTCGGGGCGGTTGCGAGTGCTCCCGCGTCCGCTCGGGAGCAGGTCGGGGCGGTTGCGGGTGCTTCGTCGTCCGCCGCGAGTCGTCATTCGCGTTGTCTTGGCCCTCCTCCTGCCGGCCACGGGTCCACCGGAGCACCTGCCCGAGGTCGCCCTGGCGGAGCTCGGCCATAGTGTAGATGCCCAGGCAGTCGTTGTCCTCGCCGCTCACGCGCTGCAGGCCGAAGTAGTCGCCCGCGAGGTGGCTCAAGACCAGCTTGATGCCGTCGCATAGCTCGAGATGGCCGAGGACCGTCGCCGCCCCGACGCTGCGCAGCCGGACGCGCCTGTCGCCGAGCCCGACGCGCAGCGCATCGCCGTAAAAGTGCCGCAGGCGGTCGTCGGCGGTGCGCTGCAACTGCTCGAGCTCACCGCGGCCGAGAACGCATTGACCGCCGTCGTTGCGCGCGAACATGAGCAAATAGCCGCCATCCAGCAGCGGCATCGCCTGAAACTCGCCGCCGACGGTGACAGCGTGGAGGGTATCGTCGTCGCTGGTGCGCAGCCATACGCGTGGCTGGCCGTGGTACTCGGGCCCGCCCGGGGGTCCGTGCGCGGCGACATCCAGCGCCCAGCGCTCGACGTGGTCCCGGGACCCCTCGGTTAGCGTCCGTATCCCGTAATCCTCGTTGTAGTGGATGGAGAGCAGCCACTTCGTGGCCTGGCTCGCGTGCCTCGCTTTACACAGGGTGCCCTCGCGGATCGCCGAGTAGTAGACGTCGTTGGGCTGCAGGGTCCACTCGCGGTCGGCATCGCACTCCGAATCGCGGAGCTCTGTCCGCGCGGCGCAACGCGCCGCGTACAGCTCGAGCGTTCGGCCAGACAGTCGCTCAAGCGCGGCCACATCTGCCGCATGCACTCCCGCTTCCAACATGACCACTTCCGCGGACCCTACATCCGAGGGCCTCTAGCTGGAAGAAACCATCGAATCTCCGGCGGAGATTTGTGCATGCGCCAGATCGCCCGTGAACGGTCGAGTTCCGGGGTACGGTTCGGCTCGATCGCGCTAGATCGCCCATGCGCGCGCTCCTGTCCCGGTTTCGGCCTGCCTTTTCGTGGCCCGATTTCGGGACAGCGATGAGACAGCGTCGAGACAATCCCACACACGCGACCTTCTGCAGTGCGAAAGCAGCCCGCGGGTCCACCCATCCCGGGTCTACGCGTCCACCGATGAGACACCGTCAGGACATCGGCCACGGAATAGACCTGTTGGCATATCCCCGGCTTCGGGCCTGGGCCACGCAAACAGGATCGACGCCCACGTAGTGCCACTCACGCATGCCTGCGCGACGAATGGCCGGTTGTAGACCGTCGCCGCCGTCGGCATCATGTTTCGAGACAATCACCTCCACAGTGCCAGTGATACCCGTGTAACTACACATCCGAGCGTCGCAGCGTTCAGGCATCGGCTGCCGCCTCGAGCCCCTGGGACACCGCCAGGCATCGTCGGGGACGCATTCTGATGGCAGATCGACAATTGGGACTCGTTGGAGACACGGATGAGAACCCGATGAGACACAAGCACTGTGCGCGGATGGCCGCGACGCTCCCTCTCACGACCGCTTTACCAATTCTCCGCAATGCGGTATGGTGGCGACGATGAATGGTAGGCGTACAGAGGCGAGCACGTTTGCCGTGCTCGCCATCAATGCAGATCAGGTGGTCGAGAATCGCCAGGCGGTACCGGCGTCCGAAGTCGCGCAGCTCATTGCCGACTTCCAGGCACGGCACGGCACGGACATTCGCATCCTCGTGAACGGCG
>JAYUXQ010001422.1:0-5973 GCA_043752905.1 Nannocystis sp.
GATGTCGAGGAGTTCGACTCGAGCGACGTCGCCGAGCAGTCGGGGACCATCCGCGGCCAGATCCGCTGGGCGGCGCTCGACAGCAAGTACTTCGTGTCGGCGGTCGTGCCGACCCATCCCGTGCAAATGTGCGAGGTGAAGCTCAGCGACGACGGCGCGATGCTGGTCAGCACGATCGGGTCGAACACCGTCACGCTCGAGCCCAACGAGTCGCGGACCTACGAGTTCGGGCTGTACCTCGGCACCAAGGAGATGGAAAGTCTCTCGAGCTTCGCCGTGGTCCCGGGTGTGCACCTGGAGGACGCGGTCGACTGGGGCTGGTTCGGCGGCCTGACGCGCTTCCTTGGCGAGAAGATGCTGTGGCTGCTGCGGGTCTTTTTCAACCTGACCGGCATCTGGGGCGTGGCGATCATCCTCCTGACGGTCTGCGTCAAGGTCGTGACGCTGCCGCTGACCTTCAAGCAAATGCGCTCGATGAAGAAGATGCGCGAGGTCCAGCCGGAGCTCGAGGCGCTCAAGAAGAAGTACGCAGATGACCGCGTGCGCCAAGCCCAGGAGATGCAGGCGCTGTTCAAGCGCGCCGGCGTCAACCCTCTGGCCGGCTGCCTGCCGATGATCATCCAGTTGCCGATCTGGATCGCGCTGTACGCGATGCTCAACACGGCGGTCGAGCTGTACCGCGAGCCTTTCCTGTGGCTCCCGGACCTGACCCAGCAAGACCCGTACTACATCCTGCCGCTCGCAATGGGCGCCTTGATGTACTTCCAGATGAAGATCCAGCCCTCGGGCGTGGACAACGAGCAGGCCAAGATGATGGCGTGGATGATGCCGATCATCTTCACGGTCATGATGCTGTTCCTGCCGTCCGGCCTTTGTGTCTACATCTTCGCCAACGTGCTGCTGTCGCTGGTACAGACGGTCATCCAACTCCGTCCCTCGCCGACCGCCGTGGCCCCCCAGAGAGTTGAAGAACATCATGGCTGACTCCCAAGCGGCTCCCCCGGCCGAAACTCCCGCCAACGCCGACCAGAACTACGGCAAGGCGGTCCCCGTCGTTCGCTCCTTCCTCGAGTCCGTCCTCGGACTCCTCGGTGTCGAGGTCGAAGTCGACATCGACATCGAAGAAGATGGGCTCCACTGTGACCTCAACACCAGCGAGGAAGACGGCGGTCTGCTCATCGGACGCCACGGCGCCACGCTGGACGCACTGCAATATTTGACGCTGCGCGTGCTGCAAGCCGAGGGCTTCGACCGCATGCGTATCACCCTCGACGTCGGCGGCTACCGCACTCGGCGCGAGAAGAGCCTCAAAGAGCTCGCGCAGGGTGTCGGTCAAAAGGTGCTGACCAGCGGCCGCCCGTACCATTTCGACCCGATGTCGGCGATGGAGCGTCGCGTGGTGCACATGACCCTGATGGAGATGGAGGGTCTGCGCACCGAATCGGAGGGCGAGGGTCGCTTCCGGCACGTGGTGGTGTTCCCGGCGCGTGACGGCGATGGTCGTCGCTCCGAGAACGACGACGCCCGGGCCTGAGCCCGAGGACCCGCGGCTGTGACGGCACCGTCCGCCGCGGGTGAACAGCCGACGATCGTCGGCGTTGCGACCGGAACACCGGACGGCGGCGTGGCGGTCGTCCGACTCAGTGGCGCACGAGCCAGGGAGATCGCGCGCGCGCTGTGCGGCGAACTGCCGCCCGCGCGGCAACTGGCGCGCCGGCGAGTGATGCTGGATCCGGGTGGGATCGAGGATGCCCTGGTGGTGGTGATGCCCGGACCGGGCTCATTCACCGGCGAGGATGTCGTCGAGCTGCACATCCACGCGGGGGCCCGGAATGTGGGTAGCGTGGTCGCAGCGGTGCTCGCTCGGGGAGCGGTCGCGGCGGATGCAGGCGAGTTCAGTCGACGAGCCTTCGAGCACGGACGACTGAGCCTCGAGCAGGCGGAGGGGATCGCTGCGTTGATCGCGGCGCGAACCGACGCGGCGCTCGAGCAGGCGCGACGGCTGGTGGCGGGAGAGCTCGGGCGGGAAGTGGGTCGGCTGATGGCGGAGATCCATGCGCTTCGGTGCGAGATCGAGGCCAATCTGGATTTCTCGGAGGATGTCGAGCCGGGTGACCTGGGTCGCTGGGGCGGTGAGATCTCCGGGTTCGTGGCGATGATGCAGGCGTGGATCGGTCGCTTCGAGGCCGGCCGACGTTCGCGCGAGCGGCCGCGGGTCGTGCTCGCGGGACCTCCGAACGCTGGCAAGAGCGCAGTGTTCAATGCGTTGCTGGGACGGCCGCGGGCGATCGTGTCGCCGGTGCCGGGGACGACCCGCGATTATGTCGAGGCCGATCTGGTGCTCGGGGCGCATGAGGTCGTCCTGGTCGACACCGCGGGACTGCGAGAGGCGATGGATCGGATCGAGGACGCGGGGATCTCTCGCAGTCTCGATCAGATCGGTGGGGCTGATCTCGTGGTGTGGATCGAGGCCGCGGATGCTGCGGACGCAGCGGCGCCGGTGGCTGCGGGGATGCGTGTGGAGAATAAGCGGGACCTCGAGTGCCGGCGGCCGGGCTGGGTCGGGGCGAGGGCGGCAGGTGGCGAAGTCGCGGAGTTGCGGGGAGCGCTGCACGCGTGGGTGCAGAGCCGGACCGAGCAGCCGTGGATCGGGCTGGCCCGGCATCGGGACAGGGTCGCCGATAGTTGTGATGCGCTCGAGGATGCAGGGGCTGTGCTCGAGAAGGCGGGGCCACTCGAGATCGCGGCTTTTCAGCTCGGCGTCGCGGAGCAGCGACTCGCCGAGGTGATCGGGCACGGAACGCTCGGGCCGATCGGCGAGGATGTCCTGGCGGACATCTTTTCGAGGTTCTGTATCGGCAAGTAGGCGGAGGCGGCAGCTCGTTGCGGTGGATGGCCGAGTGCGGGCCGGTGTAGTTGATGCGCCGTGGGTGCTGCTGGTGCACTCGGCGAGAGAGGGCCGGGCGCGCTCACGGTCAGGTGATGGATACGTGACCGGGGAGCAGAGCGTGGAGGTCGTCGGCGAAGGCGTCGATCTGGGCGGGGTCGTGAGCGGCGGTCACGGTGATCCGCAGTCGCGATGTGCCACGTGGAACGGTGGGGGGACGGATCGCCTGGGCGTGCCAGCCGCGTTCGACGAGCTGGGCGCTCAGGGCGAGGGCGGCCTCGTTGCTCCCGAGGAGCACGCGGAAGATCGGCGAGCGATGGTCCGGGACCTGGAGGCGGCGCGCGAGCTGTTCGACGTTGGCCCACAGGCGAGTGCGCCGCTGTTCGCCCTCGGGCCCGTCGACCAGGTCGATCGCCCGGTGGAGTTGGGTGGCGATGACTGGCGAGATGCCCGTGCTAAACACGAAGCTTCGCGCGGCCCCGCGGATCCATCTGCAAGCCACGGACGAGGCGGCGACGAAGGCTCCTGCACAGCCAAATGTTTTTCCGAGGGTACCGACCAGAGCGGTCGGTACGATGTCGTGCATACCGGCGTGTCCGGTGGCACGACCACCCCGGGTGAAGAGGCCGAAGGAGTGAGCCTCGTCGAGATAAAGGCAGCCATCCTGGGCCAGGTGTTCGTGCATAGCCGCCGGATCGGCGTAGTCGCCGTCCATGGAGAACAGGGCCTCGGTCACCCACCATCGAAGCGGGCCGGGAGTCGCATGAGTAGGGGCCAGAGCGATGGGTGGGGCAGCGCCGTGATCGAGGACTCGAAGTTCGGCGCGGGCGAGCCGGAGGCCATCGATGAGGCTGGCGTGGTTGAGCGCGTCGCTGAAGACTTGATCGCCCGGAAGTACGAGGGCGGGCAGAACTCCGACGTTGAGCTGGAAGCCGCTCGGAAACAGCACAGCGTCCTCTGCGCCGGCGAGACGGGCCAGGCGCGCTTCAAGGGAACGATGTTCAGGGAGATCGCCACAGACCAGGCGGGATGCGGTCGCGCCGGTGGTCGCGGTCGAGACCGCGAGGCGTGGGTCGTCGGCGAGTCCGAGATAGTCGTTGCTGCAGAAGCCGATGACCGGGCGACCGTGGAGGTGGTAGCGGACGCCATCGCGCTGGGAGATCTCGGGGGGAGATCGGGTGAGGCCGGCGAGTGCTTGCTCGGTCAGTTGCGTCTGGAGGCGACGATCGAGGGAGGTTGGCATGGGCACGCTTGACAGCCGGGCGGTGTAGGTCTTACTGCGGATTGATGTCCGGGGGCAACTTGCAGGTCTTGCTCGAGCCGCATGTGGTGGCCATCGGGCTCAAGCGTGATGTGCCATGGGCCAAGTTGGAGGAGCTGGGTCGGCAGTGGTTGCGATTCGGGCGAGCGATGAACCTGAGCGGGGCGCGGGACTTGCCCGGGTTGGCGGAGCAGGTCGCGGAAGGGCTCGAGGTGGTTGCGCTTGCGGAGCGGCTCGGGTTCTCCGATGGAGATCGCTGGGTCGATATCGGATCGGGCGCTGGCTTTCCCGGGTTGATCGTGGCGAGTTGCTTGCCGGTTGAGATCTTGCTGGTCGAGCCGCGAGAGCGGCGGGCGGCATTTTTGGAATTGATGCTTGCCCAGGTGCGGGGGACGGGGCAGGTCGTGCGAGGGCGGCTCGAGCATGACGGGGTTCGTGAGGAGCGCGGCGGGCTGGTCCAGGCGACCGGGTTTCGCTGGGCGTCGGCGCGGGCCGTGTTTTCGCCGGATGTCTGGGTTCAGCGGGCGCAGGTATTGTTGGCGGAGCAAGGGGTTGCGGTCGTCCATCTTCACCGTGGCGATGTGGATCCGCTTGGGCTGAGTGCCGCGGGCGCTGTGGACGGCGACCGCTGGTCGGTGCGGGGCTATAGACGTTTCACGTGAAACATTGTGGCGGTAGCTCGCCGACGTTTCACGTGGAACACTACCTAGATCGCGCTGCTCGCGCAGAGGCCGATATGGCTCTCGATCTCGGGAACGGACTCGTCGGCGAGGAAGACAGCTGCGTAAAGCAGCGGCTTGGCAAGGTCGGGTTCGCCTCGACGGCACAGGATCCATCCGAGCGTGTCGAGGTAGTTCGCGTTGGTCGGCTCGAGCGATAGAGCCCGGCGGATGAGCGCCTCGGCCTGGTCGAGCTCGATGCCGTCGAGCGCGAACTGATAGGCGATCGCATTTTGTAGGGCCGTATTGTCCGGGTCGCGCTCGAGGGCATTTAAAAAGTGGCGCGTCGCGGTGGTCGTGTCGCCCTCGCTGCCAGCACGAAAGCCGAGGAGCGCGTGGTACTGGGGATCCCACGCTGGTGCGCGTGCGAGCGCGGCCAGGCCCAGCAACATCGCGGCGACGACGAGGCCGCCGAAGATGTGCACCCACCGCGGCCAGCGCCGGATCATCAGGGCGCCGAGGACGAGGCCCATGCCAAGGCCACCGACGTGGCCGGCCTGGGCGATGCCCGGGATGACGGTGCCGAGGAACAGACAGAGAAGGATGAGGATACCGAGGCTCAGCACCGAGACCGGGGCCAGTGCAGCTTGCAACGGCGGGCCGCCGAACTGCCGGGCGACCCACAGTGCGCCGGCCTGACCGAGCACCCCGGCGGACGCCCCGACGACCATCTGCGACTCACACCAAAGCAGCGAGGCGAGGCAGCCGGCGACGCTGGTGAGCACGAAGAGCATCGCGCTGCGCCACGAGCCCCAGGCGTGCTCGACCCAGTCTCCGATCGACCCGAGGGCCATCATGTTGAGGACGAGGTGGATCAACGAGCCGTGGAGCAGGCCGCTGGTGACGACGCGCCACCACTCGCCGTCGACCCAGACGCGGGTGAGGTCGAGGGCGCCGAGGCGGATGAGGATCTCCTCGTTGCCCTCCAGGCTCCAGAGGCTTCGGGTCGCCGTGGCCCAGGGATCGGGCGCGCTGACCAGTACTGCCACCATGGTCGCTGCATAGGCAAGCACGCACAGCGCCAGCAGACTCGCCGTGACCGGACGCTGCGGGAGGCGGCGCCACCAGGCGTCGAGGTCATCGCTCGCGTCGGGCTCGGCTCGCAC
>JAYUXQ010001423.1:0-5972 GCA_043752905.1 Nannocystis sp.
TTGGTGATCGCATACGTATGCTGGTTTCAGACCCGACGGGTGCGGACCAAGTTGTCTCGGGTAGCATTCCGCACCGAGAGACACCTCGCCTTGACCCTCGCAGGCTTTCAGAAATATGCGCCGCCGGTGCTGCTACCAGCGTCCTCGGCTCCGTCGTCGGTTGCCCACGTGCCCGTCGCCGAGCCGTCCATCGCCGAGATCGGTCGCTCTCACGCCGGTCATCGTCGGCACCCCCTCGTCACCCTCGTCACCCTCGTCACCCTCGTCAGTCCGCCGGACCGATCAGAAGCCGAGCGACACGGCGCTGCAGCCGAGTCCGAACGCGGTGATGACCGCGCTCGCGCGCAGTCGCTGGGCGGCCGCGACCTGTCCCATTGGACAGTTGGTCTGCGCGAAGGGCATCCCGCCGACGGCGCCGACCACCATTAGCGGGGTCAATATGCCGAGGCCGATCGAGAACGTCCCGTCGCCCGCCTCCGTGATCTCCAGCGGCGCGCAGCCGAAGGTCAGCTGGTTGACGCCGGTCCCGGCGCTGCCCGAGAAGCCGACCAGCATCTGGCCCGCCGGACAGTTGCGCACCCACGGCGTGTCCCCGGCCCCGCCGCGCTGCGGCAGCGCTGCCCCCGGCCCGGTCTTGACCACGAAGGCGTCGTCCACCACCGCCAGCATCGGCAGCGCACACACACCCTTGAGGGCCGCGTGCGCGCCGACCTTGAGCGTCCCTGTGAAGCCGGTCAGCACCTGTCCCGCGAGACAGTTGTCGTTGTAGGCCGTGCCGAGGTTGAGGCCGCCAAACTGCGGGGTCGCCTGGCCGGCGCCGAGGATCAGCGTCTTGGGGGTCGGCGCACACTGTTTGCTGCACGTGTCGGTGTTGACCTCGTTCCCGTCGTCGCACTGCTCGACGTCTTTTTGCACGAAGCCGTCGCCGCAGATCGCCGTGGTGCAGTCGTTGAGGCAGCCGTCGATGTTCTTGCTGTTGCCGTCGTCGCAGTCCTCGACCCCGACGTGCAGCACGCCGTCGCCGCAGATCGCAGGCTCGCACAGCGAGGTGCACCCGTCCCCGTCGTCCTGGTTGCCGTCGTCGCAGGCCTCCGTCCCGATCTGCAACAGACCGTCGCCGCAGGCCGCGGCCTTGCACAACGAGGTGCACCCGTCGCCATCGTCCTGGTTGCCGTCGTCGCAGGCCTCGACCCCCTGCAGCACGATCTCGTCGCCGCAGCGGGCCGTCGCGCACGCGCTCGTGCAAAAGTCAGTGTCGATGTCGTTGCCGTCATCGCAGTCCTCGACGTCGACGTGCGTCACCCCGTCGCCGCAGACCGCCATCGTGCACGCGTTGGTGCACGCGTCGTCGTTGATCTTGTTGCCGTCGTCGCAGTCCTCGATGCCGGTCCACACGTAGCCGTCGCCGCAGAACGCGTGCTCGCAGCTGGCCGGGCACTCGTCACCGTCGTTGTCGTCGCCGTCGTCGCAGAACTCGCTCTCGTCGACCACACCGTCGCCGCACGGCGTCGCCGGCTCGCCCGTCGCGGTGGTCGCGGTGGTCGCCGTCCCCGTGCTCGACTCGCCGGTCGCGGACACGTCTGTGGTCACCTCACCGATGGTCGGGTCCTCCCCGGTGCTCGGTACATTGCCGGTGGTCTGCGGCGGGTCATCGCCGGTACTCGCGGCGGCCGAGGTCGCGGTGGCCGGCTCGCTGGTCAGGCCCGGGGTCCCATTGAGACAGCCAGCGAGCAGCGCCGCGCAGGCGGAGAGGACGGCGCCGCGCGCGAGGACATACACCAAAGACATGGCCGCAGGTTCTCACGGAGTTGCACGAGGCGACAGACGGCGCGGTCGACGTACGGCCGCCTCGCGTGTTAGACGCTCGCGGATGACCCGCGTCCCGCGCTGCGACCTCGACCTGCCGGCCCCCGGGGAGGTCTGCGAGGTGACGATCGAGTACCCGCGGTGGAGCATGGTGAAGCGCCGCAGCGACGGCTCGCTCGACTTCGTCGCGCCCCTCCCCTGCCCCTACAATTATGGATCGATCTCCGGACGCCGCTCCGGCGACGGCGACCTGCTCGACGCCGTCGTGCTCGGCCCGCGCCTGCCCGCCGGCACCCTGCGATCGGTGCAGGCGCACGGCGTCGTCGGCTTCCTCGACCTCGGCGTCCACGACCCCAAGGTCATCTGCAGCGCCGCGCCGATGACCGCGCGCGAACGCGCGGGCCTCGAGCTGTTCTTTCGCAGCTACGCCGGCTTCAAGCGGGCCCTCGCGTGGACCCGCGGGCGCCGCGAGCCGACCCGCTACCTCGGCTGGCTCCGGTGATCCCGGGCTGGATCTCCACACCTGTCCCCGGGGACAGGCGAGTCGGACCCCGCGCGAAACCTCCCCTCACGACTCCGGGTCCAAACCCCCGATCCGCGCCGGGCCCCGTGGTCCATCACTGGCGCAGGACGGCGAGCAGCACGAGCCCGCCGCCGAGCAGCGCCAGCAGCAGCCCCCACAGCCACGTGTATGCGACGACAGGTGCCGGCCGCACCGGGGCCACCGGGGGCGCGGCGATCGGCGGCTGCGCCACGCTGCGTGTCATATCCCTGGGGCCATGTTGGATCGCGCTGCGCTTCATCTCCGGCGAGAGCACCAGCGGCCCGGTGCGCTTCATGTCCCTGGGGACAGGTAGCGCGCTCGCGGGTCTGGCCTCCGCCAGCGACCCCGACGACGGCACGATGCGATGCGACCCGGACGGCCCGGCGGGCACGGGCACGTGCGAGCCCGAGGGCGCGCGGGTCGGCGGAGGCAGGCCCGGCGCGCGTGCGGGACGAACCGACACAGCCGGCATGGCGACGACCGCCCGCGCCGCTGCGCGCTGCGGGGCTTCACCACGCGGCTCGGGCGCGACCGGCGTAAGGGTCAGCCGCTCGCCGGCCCGCTCGAACGGCGCGAGCGCGTCGCTCAGGGCCTGGGCCGACGCGAAGCGCCGCTCGGGCGCGCGCTGCAGGCAGCGCGCGAGCACCTCGACGAGCCCCGGCGGCGCCTCGGGGGCGCACTTGCTCAACGGCGGGATCTCGAGCGAGCGCAGCGCGGCGAGGGCATCGGCGACGTTGTCGCGAGCGAACAGCTGCACGCTCGTGATCGCCTCATAAAGGATCACGCCGATCGACCACAGGTCCGCGCGCGCATCGACCCCCGCGGCCCCATGGATCTGCTCCGGCGCCATGTAGTGCGGCGTGCCCATCGTCGTGCCGGCGGCCGTCTGGACATGCTGTGTGAATTTCGAGATCCCGAAGTCCATCAGCTTGACGAGCCACTGCCCGCGGATCACCCGGCATAAAAAGATGTTCTCCGGCTTGAGGTCGCGATGGACCACGCCGACGCGGTGCGCGGCCTCGAGGCCGGCGAGCGCCTGACGAACGATCCACACCGCGAGCCCGGGGTCGAGGCGACGATGCGTCGTGATCAGCTCCGCGAGCGAGCAGCCCTCGAGCAGCTCCATCACGATGTACGGGCCGATCTCGCTCTGGCCGAAGTCGAGGACATCACAAATGTGCGGGCTGCCGATCTTGCCCGCCGCCGACGCCTCGTTGCGGAACCTGCCGAGCAGCTCGACGTCGGTGGCGTAGCGCTCGTGCATCAGCTTGATCGCCACCGTGCGGTGCACGAAGGTGTTCGTCGCCTGCCACACGCTCGCCATCCCACCGTCGCCGACCCGCCGGTCGAGGCGAAACTTGTGGTCGAGCAGCCGGCCGTCGAGCGGCAACATCATCCCGTCCGTCGGACACTGCAGCCGCTCCGCCGGGTACACGCGCCCGCACCCACGACACGGCGCGAGCGCGGGGCCCCCGGCGGGCACGGGGGCAGGAGGCGGCAGGGTCGGCACCGCCGGCCAGTGTACTAAATGCTCCGCGCCATGCCTGGGCGCCGGCACCGTGGCGACCGCCGTGGGACCGGGTGCCGATGTGGTCACGCGGGCGATTGATTTTTCGCGCGGCCGCGGCCTATTGTCCGGAAATAATGCTGCCCGTGTCTGCCGCCCGGCTGTCCCTCGTGCTCCTGTCGCTGTCCGCCTGCACGGGCGCCGACCCTGGCCTGTCCGCGAGCACCGGCAGCAGCGACGCCGGCGCCAGCTCGTCATCGTCCACGAGCACCGGAGATCCGACCCCGACCGGCACCGCCGCCACGCCGACCACGGGCGCCACCTCGACGGGCGAGCCCGGGGCCGGCCTCGCCAGCGGACCCCTCAAGGCGGGCGTCGCGGTCGGCCATCTCACCGGTCCGGTCGGCGCCTCGATGGCCGGCTTCGGTGGACGCACCAAGGTCAACGACACCGCGTGGAATGACGTCCTCAACGGCGCGTCCGGCTTCTACGGCTACGGCACCGCCAAGGCGATCGCGCTCGAGGTCGCGGGCGAGCGGCTCGTTCTATTGAAGATGCCGACGATGAGCTCCGAGGCCTCGCTGACCGAGGGCACGATCGCCAAGCTCAGGGAGCTGTACGACCTCGACCTCGAGGGCCGACTGATCACCGGCGCCACGCACTCACACCATAACATCGCCCGGTACTGGCGCTTGCCGCCCGCGCTCGGGACCATCGGCGCCGACTCGCCCGACGAGGAGATCATCGATCGCATCAGCACGCAGCTGGCGTCGATCGTCAAGGCCGCGATCGACGACCTCGGGCCCGCGCAGTGGGGCACCGGCCTCGCCGACGACTGGGACGCCGACGACAGGGTGTACCGCGACCGTCGCGGCGAGAACAACCCGACTTACGGCAAGGACCCGCGCCTGACGATCCTCGCCGTGCGCCGCCCGGATGGCACGCCGATGGCCGCGGTCCTCAACTTCGGCATGCACGGCACCGTGTTCGACAGCGACAATGAGCTGTTCACCGAGGACGCGCCCGGCGGCCTCGAGATGAAGTTCGAGGAGCACTTCTTCGCGACCACGGGCAAGCCGATCTTCGGCATGTTCATCCAGTCGGGCGGCGGCGACGCCTCACCCGCGGGCGACCGCCTCGGTCACCCCGGGCCCGCGCGCGTCGAGCTGCTCGGCCACGACGCCGCGCCGAAGATCCTCGCGGTCTACGACGCGATCGAATGGAAGGACAGCGCCACCTTCGGCGTCCGCTCGCGTCGCATCGACCTCACCTACGCCGGCCTCGGCTACGACGAGATCCCCGAGTTCAAGAACGCCGCCGACTACCCCTATACCTGGGGCGGCTGGCGCTGCAACGAGGGCGAGGGCGACGACGCCAACCCCGCGACCAGCCTCGAGGGCCAGCCCAAGAAGTGCACCGACCTCGCCACGCTGCTGATGCTGTTCGGCGCCACCGTCCCCCACGGCGAGATCCACCAGATGTACACGACCGTCGCCGCGCTCGACGATTTCTATCTGGTATCATTGCCCGGCGAGCCGACCTACTCGGTGATCAAGCACCTGCGCGCCGAGCTCGACGCCCGCGAGGTCCGCGGTATGGCCTTCGGCTATTCGCAGGATCATATGCTCTACCTGACCCACCCCGACGACTGGTATCAGGGCGGCTACGAGTCCGAGATGAGCCTGTGGGGACCCCTCGCCGCCACGTATTTGATTGCGAGGCAGATGGAGCTGGTCGAGGCGTTGCAGGCCGGCGAGGGCGCGCCGGTGTGGAGCGAGGAGTCGCCCAACCTCTCGCTGCCGCAGCCCTTCGAGCCCCGCGCAAAGGAGCAGAGCGAGGACGCCGGCGCCCTCGTGCTCGACGTCGCCGCCGACGTCGCGCGCGGCGACACCGTGCGCCTCGGCTGGGGCGGCGGCGACCCGGGCCTCGGCGAGCCGCACGTGGTCCTGCAACGCGACGACGGCGGCGGCAGCTTCACCGACGTACCCGGCCCGAGCGGCTGGCCCGGCGCCGTGTTCGACAACAGCCGCTATCACATGCTGACCCACTACGATCCCATCCCCGAACAAAACGGCGCGATCGTGCCATCGCGCCAGCACCACTGGTACGTCGACC
>JAYUXQ010001424.1:0-5965 GCA_043752905.1 Nannocystis sp.
CCCCGGGTCGCCGCGGCCCGCGGGCAACAGAGCCTCGCCGTCCACGCCACGCCCCTGGCGCGCGAGCGCACGTACGAGCCGGCCTGGATGATCGAGCGCATCCGCCTGGACGGCCGCTTCGAGGCCCTGCGGTCCGACCCGAGCTTCGCGCGGCTACTCGCCCCGTACCATGAGAAACGGCGTTGACTCTCGAGACGGTATATGGTCGCCTAGGGCAGCGAAGCGGGCTCCATCGGTGACACGACGGCTCATGTTGGCGCTCGCGCGATGGGTCCCACCCAGGTTCCAGGGGAGACGGGTGACCTCGCTGTGCACCCGCTCGCCCGCGGGTGCGCGGCGATCCAGCGGGCAACTATAATCGGACGAGGCTTCTTGGCGACCGAACCACAACATACCGATCGAGAGGCACAAATCGCCGCGCAGCAGCGACGTGTCGCCGAGCTCGAGCTCGAGAACGTCCAGTACCGCGGCTTGATCGACGCGGTGCCGGGGATGGTCTATCAATTCTTTCTGCGTCCAGACGGCTCGATGGGCTTCTCCTTCGTCAGCGACGGCTCCCGCGAGGTCTATGGCCACGCGCCCGAGGAGATGGTCGCGGACTTCAAATCGGCATTTACCCAGGTCCATCACGAAGATGTCGCTAGCTTCATGCGCTCCGTGAGTGAGTCCGCCGCGACGCTGAACGCATACAAATGGGAGGGTCGGCTCCTGCGCGACGGCCAGATCCGATGGATCCAGGCCGCATCTCGGCCCCAATGCCAGGCGGACGGCGTGATCCTCTGGGACGGCGTGATCCTCGACATCACGCAGCGCAAGGAGGCCGACGCCGCGCTGGCCCGCAGCTTCCGCCAGGAGGAGACCATCCGCCTCCAGGAGGAACTGCTCGCGCAGCTCTCGACGCCGTTGATCCCGCTGACCGCCCAGATCATGGTCATGCCGCTCATCGGGCACGTCGAGGGGGCCCGCGGCGACCGGATCCTCGAGGCCCTGCTGGAGAGCGTCGTGCGCAGCCGTGCGTCCATCATCCTCATCGATATCACCGGCGTACCCACCGTCGACGCATACGTGGCGGGGTTACTCGTGAAGATCGCCAGGGTGCTCCAGCTCGTCGGCGTGGAGGTGATCCTGACCGGATTGAGCCCGGCGGTCGCAGCCACGCTGGTGGGCCTCGACGTCGACATGACGGGCATCCGCACCCTGGGCTCGCTGCAATCAGCCATCGCCGTCGTGATGGGCCCGAGTCGGCCGCGCCCTCCGTCGCGCTTCACCTCCCGGACCGGGTGAATCTGCACAGCACAGCAAAGCACAGCACAGCACAGCGTCGCCACCAGCCCGGCCGGCGGTCGAGGGCCGTTGCCCTGAAGATCTGACCCGGGACCCGGGGCCCTCGCCGGACCGGGGGCCCTGTGGTAAGCCGCGAGGCGTGACGCGGGTCCAGGGTGAGCGACGAGCGACGGCGGCTGTCCGGGCCGGGGTGCTGGTCTCGACGCTGCTGGCGAGCGGCTGCGCGACCCTCATCAACAACTCGATGCCGTCTCACACCCCGCAGGGGGCCGTCGTCGTGGCCCCGGTCGAGGCGACGGACTGCATGCGTGCCTCGGCCGCGCGCAAGGGCTTTGGTTACGCGCCGCTCGATGAGCCGCTCGCGGAGCCGGAGCTGCTGACCTACCTCGCCGACGTGCCGACGGACGTACGGGAGACCGCGCGCGCGGCCGGGCTCGAGCGGACTCTGGCGATGCTGCTACAGGCCCAGGCGACCTCGACCACGAGTGACGCATCGATCTCGACCGTGGCGATGCGCTTGCAGGTGGTGATGCGGATCTCCTCGCTCGAGATCCAGCTCGCCTCGCTGCTGTTCGAGGCCGACTGTACCGGCGACCAGATGGAGGCGGTGTTACAGGAGCTCGAGCAGCGCGCGCGTCGGCGCGAGCTGGCGTACACGATCGCCTCGATCGCCGCGGGGGCGTTTATCGGCGTCGGCGCGGGTGTATGGGACCTCAACAACGCGACGGGGTCGAAGGGCCCGGCGGCGATGGGCGTCGCCGCCGGTATCGCCACCGCGGGCCTCGGCATCATCGCGTTCGTGCCCAAGCGTCGCCAGGTGATCTTCCCGCACGCGCACAACCTCTTCATCCCGATCGTGCGCGGCGAGGACCCGCAGCGGCTCTACCCGCCGTTCGTGTTTCGCCTGCTGACCACCCCGCGGGCCCCTGGCAACGTGACCCCGCGCGAGCAGCTGCTCACCGCCTGGAAGCGCATCATCGACGAGACGATCCCGGCGGAGGACAGGCGCCTCGCCGTGACCGTGCTGTATGGGAGAGGCGGCGTCTACGACGGCGCGCTCGTCGATGCCCGCGAGCGCATGTTCGACGTGCTCGAGTCGCAGCTCAACGGCTTCGACCTGGACCTCGAGATCCTGTACCGCTACTTCGGCCGCCTGCTCGATCTGCCGGGCCACCCGAATACCTCGGCGCGGGGCGCCGAAGTCGAGGGTGGAGCGGGCTAGAGGCTCAGCTGGCCGAGCCGCTGTTCGAGCCCGAGTCCATGCCGGAGGCCTCGCGGCGCCAGGCCTGGATCACCATCGCCTGGACCCGGTCGGAGACCTCGGTCATCGGCAGCCCGTCCTCGCGCAGATCCTGGATCACCAGCGTCGGCATGATGCGGTCGATGAGGATCACGAGGCGGGCGGCGTCGCGGTAGCCCTGCTCCGCGACGATCGTCGTCTCGTTGTCACCGAGGCTGCTGGCGGTCGTGTACAGCATCAGGTAGCCGATCGCCACGTGGCTCAGGTACGTGTAGCTGTCGCGGATCGCCTTCGACGCCTCCTCCGGGCGCACCGCCGCGATCAACCCCGCCGCGAAGCCCGTGACCGCCATAACCGCGTCCTTGATCGGCTGCGTCATCTTCCCGCCCAGCGCCTGCGCGCGCGCGTCGAGCTGCGTCAGCTGGCCGCGCAGCGTCTGCTGGGCGTCCGACATCGCCGCGAGCGCCTCGGAGTGCCGCTCACCCTTGAGGTTCTGGTGGATCCGGTCGAAGGCTTGCAGGCCGTGGTTCACCAGCGCGTGCATATCGGTGATGTACGTGGTGAGGGTCGCAGTGCGTTTCTCGGTCATGATGTCTCCTGGCCGGGAGACATGCAGGAAAGCCCGGCAGGGGCAACTGCCCGCGTCCGCCCCGACCGCGACACCCACCCCAAAGCTCCGTGTCCGGCGAGGAACGTGGTCTCTGCAGCGTCGCGCTCCGCGTGCGACGGATCGGCGGACCTGCACATGTCGGCCTCCGCGCCGTCATGCGCGGCAGGCGCGAGCCCCGGGCCTGCCAAACAGCACCGGACACGCCTCACGGTCCCGCCGCCGCCGCCTCCGGGGTGGGGTCCGCGGCGCTTTCATTCGCGCCGTCGGTCTTTTCGTCGTCGGACTCGATCACGCCGAGCGGCAGGCGCAGATCGGGCACGGGGTCGGTACCGCGGCGCACCCGGACCAGCGTGCCAGCGGCACCTGCGTGCTCGTACAGCGCGTTCCAGCCGGGCGGCACCACCGGGTGCGTCAGCCCGAACACGTACGCGGCGTCCTTCGGGGCGAGGTTGACGCAGCCATGGCTGCGCCGCTTGCCGAAGTCATCGTGCCAGTACGAGGCATGAAACGCGTAGCGACGGTGAAAGTACTGGATCCACGGCACGCCCTCGACGAAGTATGGGTCCTCGGAGCTCGGGCTGCTCTTCATGGTCGAGACGGCGAGCTTCTCGTAGATCCGAAACAGACCGGTCGGCGTGGCGAAGCCGCCGGCGCCGCTCGAGACCAGAGTGACGAAGATCGCCGCGTCGCCCTGCATGACCGCGAGGGTCTGCTGCCCGAGCTCCACGTCGAGCCAGAATTCATCGGCGCGGACGTCGAGCGCGGGGCCGGGGATCCAGTGGTTCACGTCCGCGGCCGTGACGTAGGCGACGACCCCCGGCCCGCCGCCGTCGGGCACCGCATACCAGGTCACCGCGTCGACCCCATCCCCGACCTCGATCGGCGCCGGGTCGACGTGCAGCGCCGAGTGATAGCGGATGTAATGCACGGGTTTGGCGTCGTCGCTGGCACCGTCGCGCAGCACCGCCGGGTGGCTGACCGCCCACGCTGCATGTAAACCCGCGGGGATCGGCGCGCTGGCGAGGTCACGCCCGGAGAAGCGACTCGGCCGCGCGATCTTCATGTCGCGGGCCGGCACCGCGCGGTCGTCCGCGTCGATGAGGATCATCCCGCCCTTGCGCAGCTTGGTCTCGACGAAGGTGTACTGGCGATCCGGCCCGAGCGTGTCGATCGGCGGCTTGCCGCGCGCGTGGGCCAGGCGGTCGCGGTAGCGCGGCACCTCGGCGATCGCCTCGCTGCGGCGGTCGAGCAGCTTGGGCCTGGCATAGATGAACGGCACGTCCTGACCCGCGAGCAGCCTCGGCTGGATCGTCGCCGGCCCCTCGCTGGCGACCGCGTGCTCGAGGCAGACAAAGCCGCCCTGATCGACCTCGGCCCAGCCCTCACCCTCGCAGTCCGGACCCGCGCGCAGAGCATAAATTGCGAACGGCTGGCGGCCCTCGATGCGCCCGCGACGACCGCGTCGCCGGTGCGGCTGGACATGCACGACCAGCGCGGGCCTGGCCACGCGATATCCGATCGGCGTGCGCAACCGGGCGACCACGGACGATGCCGGGATCGGCCTCTCGACCGCGGGCTCGACCAAGGATCTGGCCGCGGGCTCGGGGACGCCGTTGCGCTCGTTCGGATCCGCGGGCGCGGTCACGGGTGCGTCGGGGACCCCGGTCTCGCAGGCGAGCAAGCCCTGCAGCGCGACGAACATCGTCATCACCCGAGGAGCCAGGTCCATCGCGCAGCGCATATGCCGGGTGGTGTGCCACAAATTTGGGTCCGGCCGACATTTCCCACGATCCGTCGGCCATCCCCGTCGGCGCACGATCGTCCAGCGCCGCGCGCGCGATAGTGTCCCCGGGGGCCGGAGGCCGGCGACGGCGGGGACGGTGTAAGCTCTCGTCGCGCCGGGCCGCCGCGGTGCAACCTCTCGCCCGGTTTGGACGTACGGGGCGGACCCTGGCCATGCGTATGCTTCCTCGCAGATCTCGCCTACCGATCGCACTCGTGGCGGTCGTATGTCTCGTGCGCCCCCTGCCCGCCGGCGCGGCCCCTGCTCCGCTCCCCGACTGGGGCGTGAAGGGCAAGAAGCCCGGTGAGACGACCGCCAAGCCCGCCGATACTGCCACCAAGCCCGGCACCGCGCCGCTGCCCGACTGGGGCGCCGCCGGCAAACCGAAGGCCGAACCGAAGGCGAAGAGGGGCAAGGGCAAGGGCAAGGGCAAGTCGGGCAGCGGCACCACCCCCGTCGAGCCCGTCGAGCCCGTCGAGCCCGCGACCCCCGTCGAGCCCGCGACCCCCGAGGAGCCCGCTGCCGTCGAGCCCGCCCCCACCGAGCCGGCCGCCGTCGAGACCATGGCGCCTGCGCCTGCGTCCGAGCCCGCCGTCACGAGGCCCGCGAACCAGACGGTCGCGGCGGACCAGCTGCGTCGCCGCGGCCGCGCCGAGCTGATCACCGGCGCCGTGTTCATGGTCGCCGGCCTGACCGGCTTCGGCGTGCTCGGGGCCGGCGTGTTCGTCAAGCGCAGCGCCGACCAGGATCTCGACGACGCCGAGGGTCGCACCGACGTCGACCTCGATCCGTTGTACGCGCGACAAAAGCAGGGCGAGACGATGCTCGCCGCGGGTGCGGTGGCCGGCGTCATCGGCATGGCGCTGGGCATCGCCCTCGTCGGCGCCGGTGCGCACGACGTGAAGCGAGGCCGCACCGGTCTGACCGCGAGGGTCCGTGTCACGCCGGCCCTCGGCGGTCTCGTGATCTCCGGCCGGTTTTAGGCAAAACGTCGTGTGGCCGGGTACCCGCGTTTGACGGCCCCGGGGTCGCCGGGGCACGCTGCCAC
>JAYUXQ010001425.1:0-2362 GCA_043752905.1 Nannocystis sp.
TGACCGGGGACGACCTGGAGTTTTCGCTCGCGGTATCGAGGCAGTTCGGGGCCGCGTGGCATCAACTCGAGCGACAGGGGACGCTGACCGCGACCGCCGCCCTGCTGCGCGACAACCTGCGGCTGGAAAGCGAATTGATCGGCTCGTCCGAACCCCTTCGGCTGGTCGAGCAGCAGATTTCGCGGGTCGCCAGCACCTCGGCGACGGTCCTGATCCGCGGCGAGAGCGGATCGGGGAAGGAGTTGGTGGCGCGGGCGATCCACTTCTCCTCGCCCCGCCGCGAAGGCCCGTTCGTGACGCTCAACTGCGCGGCCATCGCCGAGACCCTGCTGGAAAGCGAGTTGTTCGGGCACGAGATCGGGGCGTACACCGGGGCGACCGAGAAGATGATCGGCAAGTTCGAGGCCGCCGACCGGGGGACGATCTTCCTCGACGAGATCGGCGAGATGAGCCCGGGCATGCAGACCAAGCTGCTGCGCGTGCTGCAAGAGGGCGAGGTGCGCCGCGTCGGCGACACGGGCGTGCGCAAGATCGAGGTGCGGGTGATCGCGGCGAGCAACCGCGACCTCGAGGCGATGGTCGCGGGCGGCCAGTTCAGAAAGGACCTGCTGTATCGCATCCGCGTGGTGAAGATCGACCTGCCGCCGCTGCGCAGTCGGCCCGACGACCTCGCCTCGCTCATCGAGCACTTCCTCGCCCGGCACGACCGCCAGCGACGCCTGACGGTCAGCGGCGCGGCCGTACGGGCGCTCGCACGCTATGCCTGGCCGGGCAACATCCGCGAGCTCGAGAACGAGGTCCAGCGCTGGGTCGCGCTGGTGGAGGCGCGGGTCGAGCTCGCCGACCTGAGCCCGGCGATCGTCGAGGCGCGGGGTGATGGCGGTCGAGATCCCGACGACCTGCGCCTGCGTCCGAGGCTCGACCGCCTCGAGCGCGAGCTCATCGACCGGGCCATGACGACCGCCCACGGGAATCAGACCCGCGCCGCGACCGTGCTCGGGCTGTCGCGCTTTGGTCTGCAGAAGAAGCTGCGGCGGCTCGCGGAGGGCAAGCCGCTGGCCGACGAGGAAGTCGCTTGACCGAGTCCGCGCGGCGGCCTGCCAACTGGGTTGGCGAACTACGGCGATCTCGCCACCCGTGTTGCCGATCGCGGCGAGCCCGGGCCAGGACCTATGATGAATTTCCGGGTCCGAATTTTGCTTCGTGATGTGACGCGAGGACAGAACGTCTGCCTCGCGCCCGCGTATGCCGAGTAGCCTCGGAGACCGACCATGCCCAGCACCGCTGCCCGCCTCGCCACCGTCGCGTGTCTCTTGCACCTGTCCTTCGGGACAGGCTGTAACGCGCACCCGATCCACGGCTACGACGAAGGGCCGCAGATCACGGAGAAGGGCATCTCGGTGCCGGTGCCGCCGCCGAGCCTGACGGCGGCGCCGATCCAGACGGTCGACATCGAGGGCGAGCTCGGCAACGGCGACGCGGAGCCGGGCACCGTGGTGTATCTGCAGAATGCGTTTAGCGACCTCGGCGCCTTTGTCGTCGCGCAGCCGGACGGCGGCTTCCTGTTCCAGGGCGTCGAGGTCGACCTGACCGAGAACTGCCTCGAGGTGTGGTCGGAGGAGCCGGGGCCGTACGGCGAGATGAGCGTGCACTCGTTCTTCCGCGCCCACATCGGCGAGGACGACCAGAGCGTTGTCACGGTCCAGTACTTCGACGGCTGCTGACGCGCCCGGCCAAAACAGAAACGCCGGCGAGGGCCGGCGTTGCTTGTCTGGTGGCCCCGGTCTTCCCAGGTGGCCGGAACTTCACTCGTCCAGTGTTTCGGTCTTCGTCGTCTTCGTCGTCTTCGTCGTCTTCACCTGCGACTGCGACTGCGTCTGCGTCTGCGACTTTTTCTTCGGGCCGATCTTGAGCTCGGAGCGCTTGGCCTTCGGCGGGAAGTAGAAGGTCACGCCGAACGCCATCATGACGTTATGGTTCCAGTTGCGGTCACCCTTGTCGACGCGGGGCGGCACTTCCTTGGTCGTGCTGTTGAGGCCGGCGAGGTTGTTGAAGGACATGATGTCCTGCACATCGACGTTGATCGAGGCCCAGTCGGCCAGGAACACGTGGATGCCGCCGCCGAAGCTCGGGCCGAGCTTGATGCCCGTGTCGGCCGAGACCGGGTGCAGGAAGCACTCGCGGTTGACCTCGCCGGTGCCGCTCTGACAGTAACCTGCGCCCTTGGGGTCCTTGGTGTTCTGCAGCGCGGTGTCGGCGTTGGACGCCAGCAGCTCGGTGGTGCTCTTCTGGTTCGGGTACTGCTTCTGCCAGCCGGAGATGCCGAGGCCGCCGAACAGGTAGAGGTCGTACTCGGTGAAGA
>JAYUXQ010001426.1:0-2361 GCA_043752905.1 Nannocystis sp.
CGCGGCGAAGAAGACTTCGAGCAAGAAGACAGCGGCGAAGAAGACGGGCGCGAGCGCGGCGAAGGCGGCTTCGAGCAAGAAAACAGCGGCGAAGAAGACTTCGAGCAAGAAGGCGGCGAAGGCGGCCGCGAGCGAGTAGTCTGGCGCGTGGTTCGGGCCGTGACGCGTTCGCGGCGTTGCTTGTCGACCGGCCAGTTCGCCGCGCCCGGACGGGCCTGCGGGGGTGGTGGGTGCCCGGGTGGTGCCCGGGCGTCGACAGCAGGGCTCGCTTGACGGGCCCGCGGCGATGCTGGACGCTCGGCGCGTCGATGCTCGTGCGCAGCCTCCAGCTCAAGCGACTGCTCTCGTTCGGGCCCGATGCCGGGCCGGTCGAGCTCGGGCCGCTCAACGTGCTGATCGGGCCCAACGGGAGCGGCAAGTCGAACTTCCTCGAGGCGATCGGTCTGCTGCATGCCGCGCCGGGTGATCTGGCGAGGCCGGTGCGCGAGGGGGGCGGCGTGGGGGCGTGGCTGTGGCAGGGTGAGGTCGGCGCCACGGCAGAGATCGAGGCGGTGCTCGAGCACCCGGCGAGCCCGGGCGGTGGGTTGCGGCACCGCATCGCCTTCGCCGAGGTGGGGCAGCGGCTCGAGCTGGTCGACGAGCGCATCGAGAGCGCGCAGCCGCGGCTGCGATCGAAGAAGCCGGCGATCTTCTACGGGCACGAGGGCGGACGACCGATGTTGCACGTCAACGGGCGCCCGAGCCCGCGGCTGAGCCGGCAGGACATCGACCCCCAGCGATCGATCCTGGCCCAGCGCAAGGACCCGGAGCAGTACCCCGAGCTGGCGTTCATCAGCGACGCGTACGAGCAGATCCGGCTGCACCGCGAGTGGACCTTCGGGGCCGGGGCGGCGCCGCGGCGGCCGCAGCCGACGGATCTGCCGTCCGCGTATCTGCTGCCGGACGCGCGCAACCTCGGCCTGATCCTCAATCGCCTGCGCCGTGACGTGCCGACCAAGCGGCTGCTGGTCGAGGCGCTGCAGCAGTGCTTCCCGGGGATCACCGACTTCTCGGTGCAGATCGACAGCGCGACGGTCCAGATCTTCCTCGAGGAGGCGCGCTGGTCCCTGCCCGCGACGCGGCTGTCCGACGGGACGATGCGCTGGCTGGCATTGCTCGCCCTGCTGCTCGACCCGAAGCCGCCGCCGCTGATCGTGATCGAGGAGCCGGAGCTCGGGCTGCACCCCGACCTGATCCGCAGTTTGGGCGAGCTGCTGCGGCGCGCCTCGGAGCGCACGCAGTTGATCGTCACGACCCACTCGGGCGCGCTGCTCGACACGTTCTCCGATACGCCGGACGTGGTCCTGGTGTGTGAGCGCGAGCAGGGGTCGACGAGCATGCGTCGGCTCGAGCGCGATGTGCTCGCCGACTGGCTCAAGGACTACTCGCTCGGCGAGCTGTGGTCCAAGGGCGAGCTCGGGGGCGTGCGCTGGTGAGCCGAAAGGTGATCGTGTACGTCGAAGGGGGCGGGGACACGCGAGCCCTTCAGGCGCCGCTGCGCGAGGGCTTTAGCAAGCTGTTCGAGCGGGCGCTGGGCGGGCGCTTCCGGTTGCGCGTGGTCGCCTGCGGCGGCAGGCAGCAAGCCTTCGAGGACTTCAAGCGCGGCGTACGACAGCACCGCGACGCCTGCTGCCTGCTCCTCGTCGACAGCGAGGCGCAGGTCGAGGCGCCGACGAAGTGGGAGCACGTGCGGCGTCGTCGCGGCGACGGCTGGGTCCGACCGGACGGCGTTGGCGAGGCTCAGCTGCACCTGATGGTGGAGGCGATGGAGGCGTGGCTGCTGGCAGACCGCGACGCCCTCGCGGGATATTTTGGGCAGGGCTTCAACGCGAAGAAGCTCCCGCAGTCGGCCGACCTCGAGCGCGTCGAGAAGGCGGTGCTCAACAAGCGGCTCGATCTGGCGACTTCGCCGTCGAGGCACGGAGTGTATCGGAAGTCGGACGGGTTCGCGCTGATCGGTCGGATCGACCCGGCCCGGCTGCGCGAGCGGTGCCCGCACGCGGCGGCGTTGCTCGCCGAGCTGGCGCGACTGATCGGGACCTGAGGCGTCATGCTGGCGGTGTCGAGGCTCGGGAGCGTCATGGGCGGGTCAGGACAAGCCGAGACGTCGTCGCAGTCGGCGGGCGGCCTGGCGTGAGATCGGGACCAGGCCGCCGTCGCGCATGCGCGCCGTGTAGCCGCCGGTCTCCAGCGGGTCGAGGCAGGCGAGCTGCTCGAGGTTGATCAGCGCGCGTCGATGCACGCGCTCGAACACGCCGGCCGGGAGGCGGTCCTCGAGGTCCTGCAGGGAGAAGTCGGTCAGCAGCGGGCCGGTGCGGGTGT
>JAYUXQ010001427.1:0-2360 GCA_043752905.1 Nannocystis sp.
GACACCGCGATGAGGCCGTAGAGCACGCCCCACTCCCACATGCCGCGAAATATCGCCTCGACGGCGCGCTCCCAGCGGGGTTTCGTCGCTTCGTTTGCCGTCGCCATCGGTTAATCTTTCGCGCTGCGCATAAGCCGCAAAATGAGGCGGGAGTGTATCAGCGGCCCTGCAGGCCAGCAAGCAAGCGCCCGCGACCGCCCACGGGGGCTCGCCCCGGCCCGGGCCGGAGCCTGCGCGTCCAAAGATGGTGCACACTCACGGCTTCCATCTCACGCCCCATGCAGCTCTTCCTCGTCCGCCATGCCATCGCCGTCGCTCCCGCGCCTGACCACCCCGACGCGACCCGTCCGCTCACAGAGAAGGGCCGCGCGAAGTTCGTCGAGGCGGTTCGCGGGGCGCGGGTCCTCGGCTGGCGCATCGACCATCTCTATCACTCTCCGCTGACGCGCGCGGTGCAGACGGCCGAGCTGCTACGCCCGCTGCTCGACGGCCCGAGCACGGCGCTACCGGACCTCGCGCGCGCGCCGGACGAGGAGATGCTCGCGCACATCGAGGGCGCGCGGGTCGCGTTGGTGGGTCACGAGCCGCATTTGGGCGCGCTGCTGGCCTGGCTGGTGACCGGCGACGTCGGCTGCGGCGAGCGCTTTTGCTTCAAGAAGGGCGGCGTGGCGGTGCTGACGGGCGGTCCACGCCCGGGCGCGATGACCCTGCACGGCCTGATCGCGCCGAAGATACTCCGCCGGCTCGGCGCATAACCACCGCATGACCCGTCGGGCCTGATAGCCTCCCCGCCCTGCTCCTCCTGTTGCCGCCCGCCGCAAGGACCGCGATGCCACCCGTCGCTCCCATCGACCTCACCCATCCCAGCCTCTACATCAACCGCGAGCTGAGCCAGCTCGAGTTCAACCGCAGGGTGCTGGAGCAGGCCAAGGACAAGGCGCTGCCGCTGCTCGAGCGCCTGCGCTTCCTGACGATCTTCAGCACCAACCTCGACGAGTTCTACGAGATCCGGGTCGCCAGCATCAAGGAGCAGGTCGGCTTCGGGCTGCCGCAGGTCAGCGCCGACGGCCGCAGCCCGCAGGACACCTTGCGCGAGATCAAGGGCGTCGCCCAGCGCCTGGTCAAGGAGCAGTACCAGATCCTCCAGGAGCAGATCCTTCCGTCGCTGTCGGCCGAGGGCATCCGCCTGCTCAAGCTCTACACCTGGACCCCGGACCAGTCCGACTGGCTCGAGGCCTACTTCGACCGCGAGGTCCTGCCGGTGCTCACGCCGATCGGCCTCGACCCCTCGCACCCGTTCCCGAACATCCAGAACAAGAACCTCAACCTGATCGTCGCGCTCGAGGGCAATGACGCCTTCGGCCGCGACAGCGGGATCGCGATCGTTCAGATCCCGCGGAGTCTGCCGCGCCTGGTGTTCCTCCCGCCCGAGGTCGCCGAGGTCACCAACGGCTTCGCGCTGCTCGGGTCGATCGTCACGACCTTCGTGCGCAAGCTGTTCCCCGGCATGGACGTGACCGGCGCGTATCAGTTCCGCGTCACCCGCGACAGTGAACTTTGGGTGCAGGAGGAGGACGTCGAGGACCTACTCAACGCCCTCAAGGGCGAGCTGCGGACCCGTAACTTCGGCGACGCCGTCCGCCTCGAGGTCGCCGAGAGCTGCCCGCAGGAGATGTCGGACTTCTTGCTGCAGAAGTTCGGGCTCCACCAGGACGACCTCTATCGCGTCGATGGCCCCGTCAACTTGCACCGCCTCGCCACCCTCTACGAGGTGATCAGGCGGCCCGAGCTCAAGTTCCCGGCGTTCATCCCCGGCCCCAAGCGCGTGCGCGGGGCCGACGGGAGCGACTTCTTCGTCGACCTGCGCCGCGGCGACATCTTGCTGCACCACCCCTTCGAGAGCTTCTCGCCGGTGCTCGAGATGGTCCGCCAGGCCGCGGCCGATCCGTCGGTGCTGGCGATCAAGCAGACCCTCTACCGCACCGGCCCCGCCTCGCCGATGGCCGAGGCGCTGCTCGAGGCCGCCCGCGCCGGCAAGGAGGTCACCGCTGTCGTCGAGCTGCGCGCGCGCTTCGACGAGGCCGCCAACATCGACCTCGCCACGCGGCTACAGCAGGCCGGCGTCACGGTCGTGTACGGCATCGTCGGTTACAAGACCCACGCCAAGATGCTGCTGATCGTCCGCCGCGACGACGGCGGCGGCCTGCGCCGCTACGTGCACCTCGGCACCGGCAACTATCACACCGTCACGACGCAGTTTTACAGCGACTTTAGCTTCCTCACCAGCAACGAGCAGATCGGCGAGGACGTTCACAACGTGTTCATGCAGCTGACCGGCTTCGGTCAGGGCAGGCCGCTAC
>JAYUXQ010001428.1:0-2357 GCA_043752905.1 Nannocystis sp.
TCGTCGGGGGTCCAGTCGATGTTGAGCGCGCTCTCGTACCCGACGAAGCAACGGACACCGGCCGCGGCGGCAGGACCGGCGAGATGATCACCCGCGCGACAGGCGAAAGCATGCACCCAGCGATCGCGGACCAGGGCAAGGTTGTGCTCGTCGAGCGCGGCGGCGCCGTCGTTATCGAACAGGCGGTCTTCGCCGCCATGCCCGAAGAAGGCCAGGCCGGCAGCCTCGCTGGCGAGGGCCAGCCCGAGCATGGCGCGGCGCGCCCCATCACGCTCGAGGAGCAGCGGCACCTGGCCGAGCTCGGCCTCGAGGCGCTCGCAGTTGCGGTGCGCGACCCAGTGGCTGCACTGGGTAGCTTCGTCGTGGCACGGCGCGAAGACGACGATCACTGCTTCCTCGCGGCGCGCAGCTGCACGGCGCGGACGGCCGCACCATGCACGTCCCGCAGGAAGTCGACGGCCTCGGGCGCGTCCTCCTGCAGCAAGGTCAGCATCTCGCTCGCGCTGACGGGCGAGCCGTCGGGGCGACGCAGCACCGGCGTCAGCGGATCGACGAGGTGCAGCAGATCGGCGAGGCCGTGCTTGGCCGGACCCGGCTCGTACAGGTGGCGTCGATCGATCTCGCTGAGGCCGGCCTTGCGCTCGACGATCGTTACGCCCTGCTTGCGGCGGACATCATAGTAGCCGGTGGGGTCGAGGTCGAAGAGGTTGCTGTGCGTGGCGATAAAGAGCTGCTGGACATCACCGAGCTCGACGAGGCGATGCAATAATTCGCGAAGGTGACGGCCGCTGGTCGGTGCGTGCAGGTGGGCCTCGGGCTCCTCGATGCCGACGGCAGAGGCGCGGCCAAGGAGTATCTGTCCGAGCACGGCGTAGATCTGCTGGATGCCGAGACCGGCGAGGTCGAGGGGGACGTCGCGGTTGGGGGCGTCACCGGCCTGCTCAATGATCTCGAAGCGCCCGGTACGCGGATCGTAGACCGGATCGAAGGGCGGACGACCCAGGGGCGGGTCCATGAGCAGCCGGCGCAGTCGCGGCGGAGTTACAGAAGTCCTCTGCGCGCACGAGTTCGGCGGCCGCGTTCGAGCTGCTCGGCTCCTCGAGATCGACGCTGCCTCTGCGGGAAGTCTACAGCATGTGACCTGCGCGGTCAGCAGCCGGTGGCCGGGACGGCGGGTTCTTGTAGCAGCACCTCGACGGGGACCCAGGGGAGCTCTTGCTGGAAGGCGAGGGTGACGTCGATGTCGACGGTGGCCGGGCAGGCGCCGTTCCAGGTGGCGCTGCCGTTGCCGGAGTAGGCCATGACGGGCTCCACTGGAAAACCCTCGAAGGTGAGGCAGCCGGCGGCGCCCTGGTGGATGAGGGCGCCTTGCGCGAACCATGTCGCGGGCAGCTGGACGTCGTACTCGAGCGGGCTGCCGTCGGCGGGGCTGAGGAAGGTGATCGTCGTGCAGGTGTCGTTGTCCTTGTCGGCCTTGCGCACGCTGAGGCGCACCGGGTCGCCGGGGATCACGAGCGCCGCGTAGTCGCCCTCGGGCGGCGGGGGCGGGAGGTCGACGCTCGGGGGTGGGTCCTCGCCGGTGGCGACCAGGCCGGTGGTGTCGAGCGAGTCCTCGCTCGTCGTCATCGGCTCGCTCGTCGCGCCGGTGGTGGCTGTCGCGGCGCCGCCCGTGGTCGGCGCGGAGGTCACGTCATCGGTGGCGACGCTGGTCGGGCCGGCGGTCATCGTCGCCGACGAGACGCCCGTGATCCCGGTGGTGGTCGTGGTGGTGTCGGATCCATCGGTGTTGCAGGCGAGGAGCAGGGCGACGAACACGAGGGGGCGCACGGAGCTCATGATCCCGATCATGGGCACCAGCGACCCCGGCTGTCCAATTTGAGGATGGCGCCGCGTGGGGCCGTCGTGGCGGGATATGCGCGTTCGCGCGCTCATCCGCCGACGACGTCGGCGGTGACGAAGGCAGGCATGATGTCGGCGCCGAGGTGGGCGCGCACGCTGAGGCCCTGGGTCGGCAGGCCGAGCGCGGCGAAGTCGAGGACGTGGCCCTTGCCCGGCGTGAACTCGACCTGCTGCGGAGCGCCTGCGGGCTGATCGTCGACGAAGAAGTCGAGGGTGATCGGCGCACGGATCGTGGCGGGCTCGTCGGGCCCGACCTCGGGGTCGAGCAGGCGATAGCCGGCGACCGGCCAGGTCTCGACGGTCTCGAGCGCGGGGGGCGTGTGCGTCCAGACGACGGTCAACGTGCCACCGACGAGCGTCGCGGCGAGAGCGTCGACCTTGCCCGTGGTCACCGCGAAGGGCGTCGAGGTGACGGTGTGGGTCTGGACCTTCGCGCCGTCCCAGTGCGTGCCGGTGGC
>JAYUXQ010001429.1:0-5939 GCA_043752905.1 Nannocystis sp.
AGCAGGGCGGGCTCGGCGAGGCCGACGCGGCGCTCGACGGCGAGGTCGAGCTCGGGGTAGGTGGCGACCAGGGTGTCGCCGTCGTAGCGGACGACCTCACGCAGATAGCCGCCGATCCGCCGCGAGCGCGTGAAGTGGCCGCCGGCCTCGATCGCGAGCACGCCGCCGTCGACGGCGTAGCGGGTCTCGGTCAGGCTGGCGCGGGCGCGGGTCAGCAGCGCGCGGGCCTCGTCGCTGATCTTGCCCGAACCTGCCGCCGCGGTGGCACCGAGGAGCAGCTCGCGCTCGCGGTCGAAGCCGTCCTCGAACAACGCGGGGACGTGCTCGCCGAGGTCGCCGAGGCGGGCGTCCCCGAGGTAGTGCAGCGCGAGCGGCTGGCCGCCGCCGCCGACCCGCGAGGCGTGGCCGCGACTCTCGGCGCGCATGAAGTCGGGCGTGAAGTGCGAGGCGGTGGCGGTGTCGGGCGCGGGCATCGGCGTCGGGGAGGCCGCGGACAGGTCGTGGTCGTCGCGCTGCCAGCCGGTCCGCCGCTTTGCGAGCTCGCGGCCGCTGACGAAGCGATCGTCGGGCGCGGCAGAGGCCGCGGGGACGGCGGGTCCGAAGCTGGCGGCGCCCATGCGCACGGCGGGGACGCCAGTGCCACGGCCGCCGAAGCCTGCGCCGCGGCCGGTGGCGACGATGCCGAAGCCGATCTCGCCCGTGCCGCCGCCGCCACGACCGGTACCGACGAGCCCGAGACCGCCGAGGCCTAATATCTCGCCCTCCTCGCCGCCCGAGAAGCTGCGGCCATGGAGGTCCTGGCCGTCGCTGACGAGGCGCACGGGCTGGCGCTGGATGATCTGGTCCGGGGCGAGGTCGAGGGTGCCGCGCGGCTCGGTGACGACCTTGATCTCTGCGGGGGCGTCGTAGTGGGCCCAGCCGGCGACGTCGGGGCGGCGCACCTTGTACTGGCCATACATCGCCTCGTTCTCGAGCACGAGCAGGGAGGTGAAGGGGGTGACGAGGAAGTGCTCGAGGCCGAGCGCGGTGATCTCGGCCTTGTGGGCCTCGGCGCCGCCGCGGATGTCGGCCTCGATCTGCGCGCGCGCCCACAGGCGCGGGAGGTAGCCGGCGTCGGGCTTGATCTTCGGCAACTTCATGCGCTGCGACCACGGGGCGCCGGCGAGGGTGCCCTCGAGCAAGATGGCCTCGGGGACAGATCGTGTCCCGCGGGACAGGGCGACGATCGCCTCGCCGTCGGCGACGGAGGCGGACGAGAGGTGCAGCGGCGCGGCGATCTCGGCGTCGCCGGGGCCGAGCAGGCGGGCCCGGAGCCCATGCACGCGCGCGGTGTTGAGGGCGGCGGCGAGGTCGAGAGCCTGCCAGCGCAGGTCAGCGCCGGCGTTGAGCTGCACGCGCAGGCCGCCGGTGGCAGCAGCGAGCTGGTCGAGCAGTGGGAGGTCGGTCTCGTCGCCGAGCGCGGCGGCGATGAAGGTGGCGCGGGTGCCGAGGCGGTCGCGCAGGGCGGCGCGCGGGGCGTCGCCGGGCTCGCTGAGCAGGCCGTCGCCGAGGTAGAGGATGTGCGGGGCCTCGCTGCCGCCGTCGGCCGCGAGTAGCTCGAGGGCCTGGCCGACGGCGAGGCCGAGGGCGCTGCCGCCGACGTGGTCGCGACCCTCGCGGGCGAGGAAGCCGTCGACGGTCGCGGGGTCGAGGGCGTCGACGCGGGTGAAGCCGCCGGCGAGCGGGCGCACGGTGGAGTCGAAGGCGAGCAGGGTGATGCGGTCGGCCTCGTCGAGCTCACGCAGGAGATGTTTCAAGAAGCGGGTCTGGGCGGCGAGCTCCTGCGGCGAGCGCGAGGCGCTGGTGTCGTGGAGGACGACCCAGCGGCGCGGGGTGTGCTGCGAGGTCCGTGGCAGATCGGGGCGGGCGCGGACCATCAGATAGTCGCCGTTCGGGTCGCGCATGCTGGTGGCGATCACCGGCGGGGACGGAGCGGTCGGGTAGAGGGTCAGCGCGAGGTCCTCACCGATCGGGACATTGTAAAGGGTGGCCTCGGCGATGCGGAATTCGCCCTCGTCGCGGGTGGTCAGCTCGACGCAGCAGGAGTCGACGGAGAGGGTCTTATCCTTGACGTGGATCCGGTAGCGCAGGGTGCCGACCGGGAGGTCGAGCTCGGGGATCGGGACGCGCACGCTGTAGTCGCCGTAGAGGCTCTCGAGCGGCTCGGTGTAGCTCAGCAGGATGCGCTTTTCAGTCCTGGCGGGGAGCGGGAAGATGCGCATGCGAAATTCATTGCCCTGCATCCACTCGAGCAGCGCGGGGTCCCGGCGGCGATGGACGATCGACTCGTAGATCTCGCGGCCCTCCTGGCGCTCGGTGATGCCGGCCTCCATCAGCTTGCCGTCGACGTACATCGCCAGACGCGAGATCGCAGCGTCGGACGGCAGCGGGAAGCTGTACACGCCCTCGAGCTGGTAATCGCTGTGGTTGAAGAAGGTCTGGTCGATCGTGGTGCGGGCGACGCCGTCCTCGACGTGGACGTCGACGTCCATGCTGCGCACGGGCAGCGGCCACTCGCTGTTCCACGCGGGAAAGCGACCGAGGAGGTTGCCGCGGCGCACGGCCTCGTGGGTGTCGCTGGCGTCGCCGAGGGCGTCGCGCGCCCACGCGACCTCGTGGCTCAGACGCTCGGCCGGGCGCTTGACGGGGGCTGTCTCCGGGGACAGGTTCGCGGACTCGCCGGAGCGCAGGGTGGCCTCGCCAGCGGTGTTGACGAGGCGCAGCTCGCCGCGTAGCACGCTGGCGAGCAGGCCGGTATCATCTTGACGCAGCACGAACTTGGTGCCGCGGACCTCGACCTCGCCCGCGGTGGTGACGACGGAGAATGGTTGGGTGCCCGGCATGACCTCGAGCAGGGCCTCGCCGCGGAGCAGTTGCAGGCGTCGCGGTCCGAGCTGGGCGAAGGCGGCGCCCTCGCGCAGGATGAGGGTCGAGCCGTCGGCGAGGGTGACGAGGCGCGGGCGGGCGGCGTCGTTGGAGAGCTCGCCGAGCTCGGCGAGGCTGTCCTTTGGGTCAGGTGCGTCGGGGACGGTGACGTCGGGCAGGAGGAAGGAGGCGGCGGACCACACGAGCAGGCCGGTGGCGGCGATCGCAAGGGTGTAGCCGAGGACGGGGCGGAGGCGGTTCGGGGGCGGGACGGACATGGGGAGCTCCGGAGGGCGCGGACGACCGGGCGTCGCGGCGGGCGGGGACAGGTCGACCTCACGCGAGCGTTGCAGCCTGGCGAGCAGGCGAGCGCGGGCGTCCGGGTCGAGCTGTGGTGGATCTGCGGTCATGGCGAGGAGGCGATCGAGGGTGTCGTCGCCGGGCTCGGGGGGGAGTTCACTGGACATCGCGCGCCTCCCGGAGGGCTGGAATGGGGCGCCCGGTGGACGCGACTGCGGGTGCAGGCTCATGGCGCAGCGCGGCGAAGGCGTCACGAAAGGCTCGCCTCGCGCGCGCGAGCAGGGACTTGGCGGCGTCGTCGGAGACGCCGAGGCGCTGACCGAGCGCCGCGAGCGTGTCGCCGTGGACGTACTTGCGGGTCAGCGCGACGCGGTGATGATCGGCGAGGCCCGCGATCGCGAGGTGCACGAGCTCGCGGGTCTCGGCGCGTGCGAGCAGCTCGTCGCCGGCCGGCGCGCCCTCGAGAGACTGAAAGATCTGGGCCAGAGTGGCCTCGCGCTGGTCCCAAGCGCTGGCCAACGCGTGGCTGCGGTGATGGTCGCGCAGCTGGCTGCGGGCGACGTTGCGCAGGCGCATCAATAAAAAGGCCCGCAGGTCGCCGCGGGACGGATCGAAGTGAGAGGCGTGGCGCAATGCATCGAGCAAGGTGTCGTGGACGATGTCCTCGGCGAGCGCGGGGTCGCGACCGGCACGGTGGAAGGCGAAGGTGTAGAGGGCGTCGACGTGGGCGGCGTAGAGGCGCGTGACGGCCCCGGCGTCGCCGGCAGCGGCGGCGCGCAGCAGCGCGGCGTCTTCTTGGTCGGCGGTCACATGCCCTCGGCAGGCATTGTCCGCGAGCCGGGGTCGAGGTGTCGCGAGGAACGAAGAAATATTGTCGGGTGCTATCGCGCGATCGGCGCTGGCGCCAGGGCCTGCTGCGGCCGGGAATCCCTTGCGCTGGCACGCGGGCGCCGTGACACTCGGGGCCATGCTCGGGACCCTCCTGGCGCTCGCGGACGACCGCATTCCCAACCAGGACGCGATCGCGCTGTCTCCCACGATCGGCTGGCTGCTCCTCGGCTGTCTGCTGTTCGTCTACCTGATCTTCGCGCTGCAGAGCGAGCGCTGGCGGCGGTTCTGGCTGACGATGGAGGACCCGCGCCCGATCGCGCTGTTCCGTATTGTCTTCGCGTTCCTCTGCATCTGCAACATCAACGACCTCTGGGAATACTTCGAGTTCCTGTTCACGGACGAGGGGCTGTTCCTGACCGACGCGGCCCGCTCGCAGTCGGCCGGCGGACAGTTCAAGGGCTTCGGTGAGGGCCAGACCGGCGAGCCGTACGGGTTCTTCGACGCGGCCGGGGTGCTCGAGTACCTCAAGGGGCCCAAGCTCTCGCTGCTGTACTTCTGGGACACGCCGCGCGCGATGTGGGCGCAGATGCTGGCGTTCTACTTCGTGACGGTGGCGTTCATGCTCGGCTGGCGCACGCGCATGATGGGCATCCTCAGCTTTTTGCTGATGAACAGCTTCTTCGTCCGCAACTACCTGTTCTGGGAGGGCACGGAGCTGGTCTATCGCGTGTTCTTCGTGTACCTGCTGACCGCGCGCAGCGGGGCGGCGTACAGCATTGATAATTGGCTGCGCTGTCGTCGGCTGCGCCGGCAGGGGCTGCTGAGCGAGCGCGACGGGCCGGGCGGCGGCGCGGGCATGGCACCCGCGCAGGAGCACCCGCGCGGGCTGGCGGCGATCTATCGCCTGATCCCGGCGTGGACGCGCTGGCTGATGGTGTGCAACCTCGGCGTGCTCTACTGCTTCACCGGCACGGTCAAGAACGGGCACGTGTGGGCCAAGGGCGACACGCTGTACTACGCGCTCAACATGGACCACTTCTATCGGTTCTATCCGCAAGAAGTGTCGTCGGTGATCGGGCTCAATCTCTTTCGCCTCGCCACGTGGGTGACGCACTGGTGGGAGGCGTTCTTCCCGCTGATGATCATCGGGCTGATCACGCGCTGGGGCCTGCGCGAGCGCCTGGAGCCGCTTCATGGCCGGCGTCTGTGGGCGGTGCGCGCGGCGTGGGTCGGCCTCGGGCTGCTGGTGATGACAGTGGTGATCGTGGCGTTCCCGGTCCACTACGTGCCGGCCAAGGGCGGCCTCAACCTCACCAACATGCAACGCGCGTTCGCCGGGGGATGGCTGGCGATGATGGCGGCGATCGGCGGCGGCTGGTGGCTGCTCGGCAGCCGGCGCATGCACGTGCGCGTCCGCGGGACGCAGTACACGCTCGACCGCGAGTGGTTCTGCCGGTGGTTCCTCGGCCGCCGCGTGTGGCTGACCCTCGGCCTGATGTTCCACGGCCAGCTGCTGGTGCTGATGAACATCGGCATGTTCGCGCCGATCATGATGTCGACGTACCTGTTCTGTTTACAGGGCGACGAGCCGGGCCGGATCCTGCGCCTCTTCGGGCGGGGCCTCGCGCGCATCGGCGTGCCGATGCCGGCGAGCCTGCGGCTGCACGAGCCGCCGCTGCCGGCCGAGGACAGGCGCCTGCCGCACCACATCCGCGACGGCCGCAAGCTGCCGACCTGGCTGCTGTATGGGTTTATCGCGCTCGGGGTGCTCGGGGTGTACCTGCAGGCCGGACCGGTGGTGCCGTGGATCAAGCAATATGTGCTCGGCCGCGAGGAGACGGCCGCGGTCGGCGGCCTGCACTTCGGCTGGATCGCGCTGACGATCGCGGTGGTGCTGGTCGTGT
>JAYUXQ010001430.1:0-5931 GCA_043752905.1 Nannocystis sp.
CTCGACTTCGGGCTCGCCCACTTCTTCGGGCTGGACGGGGATGCGGGCGAGCTCAAGGCGCTGCCGCCCGCGGGCGAGGTGACCGACGTGCTGCTGACCCAGACCGGCGCGGTCCTCGGGACGCCCGCGTACATGGCCGCGGAGCAATTCGCGGGCGGCCGCGGCGACGCGAAGACCGATCAGTTCAGCTTTTGCACCGCGCTGTACGAGGCGCTGCATGGTCAGCGACCGTTCGCGGGCGACAGGCTCGACGCGCTGGCGTCGGCGGTGCTCGAGGGTCGCGTGCAGCCGGTCAAGCCGAGCCGCGACGTCCCGGCGTGGTTGCAGCGGGTCGTGATGCGCGGCTTGCAGCCGGATCCGGCGGCGCGCTGGCCGTCGATGGACGCGTTGCTGGTCGCGTTGAGGCCCCCGGAGGCGCGACGCTGGGGGCGTGGTGTCGCGGTCACGGGCTCCGCGCTCGCGCTGCTGGTCGGCGGCATGGGCTATGCGCTGATGCGGGATCCGCCGGCCGATCCGGCGGTCGCCGCCGGGCTCGCGGAGCAGGAGGCCAGGCACGCCGAGGCCGCGGCCCGGAGCCGGGCCCAGTTGCTGCGCACGCAGGACGAGAAGGTGCTCGTCGAGGCGCGCGCCGCGTTGGCGCGAGATCCGGTCGAGACGGTCCGCGCGCTGGCGAAGCTCGCCGGTGATGATCCCGCCACGTGGCACGACGCCCGCTTCTTCGCCGCCGCCGCCGCGGCGCGTGGGCTCCCGGACCAGGTGCTTCGCGCCGGAGACCGGCCGCTGATCGAGGTGCGACCGCTCGCGGGTGGCGGGTTCGTCGGGCGCGACGATCTCGGCGCCGTGTGGCGATGGAAGCTGTCCGAAGGGACAGGTACCCGGGTGCTCCCGGCCGGGGCGGTGACGCAGGTGCTGGTCGCGCGCGACGTGCCGGTGTGGGCGGCGATGAACGGCCGATCGATCGAGGTGTTCGGCGATCGGGCGCAGAAGATCGACCTCGACGCGGAGGGGGTGCGCGCCTCCGACTGGCAGCTGGCTTCCGATGGACGCACGCTGACGGCGACGTCGTGGACGCGGGCGAACGTACTGGGGTTCGGCACGGTGTATCTGTGGGACCTCGCGCAGCCAGGGTCGCAGCCGCGGACGATCGCGCTGCCGCCGGGGACGTTCGCCATCATCGCCGACGACGCGTCGGTGGTGGTCAGCAAGGCGGCGAAGGGCCTGCGGGTGACGCGGCCGCATGGGGGCGCAGAGACGACGCTCAAGTACACGGGTACGCCCTGGATGCTGTCTGCCGACCACCGCTTCGTGATCGCGTGGCCGGCCGACGTGGACCACGAGAACGACGTGATGGATGTCGTCGAGATCGCCACGGGGAAGACGCGGCGCGTCGAGGCCGAGTCGGCGACCGTGCTCGCGGGCGCCGACGTGCTGTTCATGCAGACGACCTACACGCGCCCGCAGTATCGGCGCGAGTCGCTGGCGACGGGAGAGGTCGCATGGCGGCAGATGGTACCGGCGCAGTCCGGATCTCAGGACCGTCTGGTCGTCGATCCGGTGCACCAGCAATACGCGGTCGCGCTCGGCGAGGACTGGGGCATCGGCGATCTCGCGAGCGGCGACCTGACCTCGTTCGTGACTGTCCCGAAGGACAGACGACCGCAGTGGGCCGGGCCGGGCGCGCTGATGGTGTCGACCCACAACGAGGTCCGGATCCACCGGCCCGCGAACTCGCCGGTGCAGATGCGCCACGAAGGCTCGAGCTGCGGGCTGGCGCCTGGCGGCCGCTGGGCGGTCGTGCAGCCGTGGGACGTCGTGCACGGGGCGTACACGCGGGTCGACCTGACTTCGCGGGCGAAGACGACCTTCCGCTGCCCGACCACGCCGCAGCCGGTCGACATGGACGGCGATTTCAAGATGCATGTCGTCACGTCGACGATCGATGGCGCGGGGCAGGTCGCCCTGTTTAGCCCCGACGGCTGGAGTTGCTGGTGGGACGCGGAGCACGGGGCGCGCGCGGGAACGCGGATGCTCAAGGGCGGTCGTCTCGTCGCGCTGCCGCGCGGGGTGGCCATGGCGGAGGGCGCCGAGGTCGAGCTGTGGGCGGGGCCGGGGCAGCGAACGCAGCGCTGGACGGCCGCGGGCACGGTGATGGACCTGACGGCGAGCCCGTCCGGCGCGCTGCTGGCGGTGCGCAGCGACCGGGGCGTCCAGGTGCTGCGCGTCGACACCGGCGAGGTCGTGCCGGTGACCACGAACGCGACGCCGGCGAACCTGCGCGAGGTCTTCGCGGGGTCGCTCGAGTGGAGCCCCGACGGCACGCGGCTGGCGACCCTCGACCAGGCGGAGGAGGGGCTCGCGCTGCGCGTGTGGGACGTCGCGGGGACGCCACGCGAGGTCTGGCGACATGACCTCGAGGACAGCCCGGGGCGGCCGCGCAACTGGGTGCGGTTCACCCCCTCGGGTACGGCGGTGGCGCTGACCGACCACCTCAAGTCGGTGATGCTGCTACAGCTCGGGAGCGGGGCGACGCAGCAGCTCGCCATACCGGACCTGCACAATCTTCACATGCGCAGCGAGACCGACGCGATCGGGATCGACTTCGATGGCTTGCCGGTCCTGATCGACTTCGCGGCGGCCGAGGTCGCGCCGCTGACACCCAACCCGGAGATCGGGCTCTCGACCAGCCCGCAGATGCAGCGCGGCGCGGACGGCTCGCTGTGGACCTGCGCCTCGCTCGGGCCCGGCGCGCTGGTCGAGATATCGGCGATGGACGCGACACCGCTGCCGGACATGCCCGCACGGATCCGCGAGCTCGCGGCGTCGCTGTGACCGCGGCGATCGCAACCCGGGCGCCTGTCGGTTCGGGTCCGCGCGGCGCGACGCGATTGACACGCTTCGCGGCGCCCATCTCATCTGATGAGATGATGGATCGTCGCGTATCGTTGCTCGTGGCGGGCGCGCTGATCTCGGTGCCGCTGTCGGCCTCGGCCTCGTCGAGCTCGCCGGCGGCCGCGAGCCCGATGGCGGGCAACGGTCATAACGTCACCTTCGACGGGCGGGTGTTCATCGTCTCGCAAGGCCCGCTCGACCCCACCGGCGGGTGGTTCATGATGGTATTTCGCCCGGAGCACACGCGCTACGCCGCGGGCGGGGTCCTCGACCTCATGCAGGGCGCCTTCACCCCGCCGGTGCAGGTGCAGCCGTCGATGAACACCGAGAACGCGCTGGCGATCTGCGAGGCCGACGCGGACAACACCCCGTACGCCTGCGACGACGCCGGCAACCCCGGCGGTCCCCTCGCCTGCTACGACCTGCGCGTCATCGACTCCGACGCGCTCAGCGGCCCCAAGGACTTTCGCCGGCGCACCCTCAAGCTATGGTTGCAGGCCCCGGGCACCCCCGACGCCGCGTACTAACCCCAGCACCACCAGCGGCGTGCGCCTGTTCTTCTCGTCACCCGGCCGCGACGCGTTCGCGCAGCTGCCCCTGACCGGCGGAAAGGACGTGTGGCCATTGTTCGGGTCCAACACCGCCAACCAGGCCGACGTCGTCTTCGATGACGGCCTCGACGGTAACTACGCCGGTGTGTGGCATATGAACGAGTCCGTCAACGCCGCGGGCGAGCTCGACAAGGGCCGCACGCCGGCCCCGACCCGCTGCTGCCGAACATCCTCGACAACCGGCCGCTGTTTCAGACCGTCGACACCCCGCGGCTGAATCTACAGGGACCCGAGCGCGACGCGTTTCTCGCGTGGGTCGGCGCCAACGCCGACGCCCTCGACGAGCGCCGCCTGGAGGTCCCCGAGGAGTTTCGCGCCCTGTCCGCGCGCGTCAACGTCGGCGTCGCGTGGCAGCCGCTCGTGTTGACCCCCGAGCTCGACACCGCCCACCCCGACCTGCGCCGCAACCTCGAGATCGTCGGCTGCCCCGCCTGCCACGTCACCGACGCCAAGTTCGTGCAGACCCTGCCCGACCGCACCTTCTCGCACTTTTACGACCTCGAGCTCGACGCCCGCGCGCTCCACCTCGACGCCCTGGCCCGCGGCGCCGCCCTGCCCGCTCCCTTCGGACCGCTGCAACCGGACCCGCTGCTGCCGCCCTGAGCCACGCCCTGCGCCTGTCCCGGGGGACAGGCTGCTTTCCGGCGCGGGAGCGCCGTGAAGTGGCCTCAGCGCAGCAGCTCGATCAGGTCCTCGCGGGTCAGCGCCGGGGTGGCCGCGCCCTCGATCACCGCGCCGGCGAGCGCCCGCTTGCGCTGGTGCAGCTCGAGGATCTTCTCCTCGACGGTGCCCTCGGCCACCAGGCGATGCACGAACACCGGGCGCTGCTGGCCGATGCGGTGCGTGCGGTCCGCGGCCTGATCCTCGACCGCGGGGTTCCACCACGGGTCGAGCAGATACACGTGATCGGCGGCGGTGAGGTTGAGCCCCGTGCCGCCAGCGCGCAGCGACACCAGCATCACGGGCGGGCCGTCCGGGCTCTGGAAGCGATGGACGACCGAGGCCCGGTCCTCCGTCTTGCCGTCGAGACGAATGAACGGGATGCCGGCCGCCTCGAGCGCGTCCTCGACGAGGTCGAGCAGCGAGGTCCACTGCGAGAACACCAGCGCGCGGTGCCCTGCCCCGGTGATCTCGGTCAGTTGTTCAGTGAGCAGGTCGACCTTGCTCGAGCGCGTCGCGGTCTGTCCGGGCACCAGCGCCGGATGGCACGCGGCCTGCCGCAGCCGCAGCAGCAGCTCGAGCGCCTCGATCATGTCGCCGCCCGCTGCCAACCTCTGTGCGACCTCGGCGTGGGTGGTCGCCCGCAGGCTGTCGTACACGGCCCGCTCGTGGGCGTCGAGGGTGCAGCGCAGCACGACATCGGTGCGCGGCGGCAGCTCCGGCGCGACCTCGGCCTTGCGCCGCCGGAGCACGAACGGACGGATCTTCGCCTGGAGCTCGCTGGCGACCCGCGCGTGCCCGAGCTCGATGCGCCGCGCATAGCGGGTCACGAAGTCCTTGCGACCGCCGAGCAGCCCGGGGTTGAGGAAGTGCGCGAGGCTCCACAGCTCGGTCAGGCGGTTCTCGATCGGCGTACCGGTCAACGCGACGCGCCAGCGCGCGGGGATCTCGAAGGCCGCGGTCGCGGTCGCCGTGCTCGACTCCTTGATCGCCTGGGCCTCGTCGAGCACGAGCACGTCCCACGCCCACGGCACCTTCGCCAGCGCCTCACGATCGAGGCGCAGCACCGCGTAGCTCGTCAGCGTCAGGTCGGCGGCCGCGTCGAGGCTGCGCCGGGGCCCGTGGTAGAGGTTCACGCGCAGCTCGGGGCGAAACTTTGCGACCTCGGCGGCCCAGTTATGGAGTGTGCTGGTCGGCGCGACCACCAATGTGCGGCCGTCGACGGCGCACAATGTTTGTAGTGTCTTGCCGAGGCCCATGTCGTCGGCGAGCAATGCCCCGATGCCGGCGTCGCGCAGCAGGCACAACCAGTCGACGCCCTGGCGCTGATAATCTCGCAGCGTCGCCCGCAGCTCGGGCGGCAGCGGGGCCGAGGGGATGCCGGTATAACCCTCGACGAGCACCTCGAGGCCCGCGAGCTCGGGCGGCGTCGGGGCATCGAGCGCGCGACACAGGGCCGCGGCCGCCGGCTTGGCCCAGCGCGGCATTTTGCCCGCGGCGTCGCGCGCCGCGAGGTACTGCTCGAGGATCGGCCCGTGGCGCTCGAGCCAGTCTTGCGGCAACCACGCGAGTCCACCATCGATACCCTCGACCGCGAACGTACCCGAGCGCCACGCCCGGACCACGCGATCGGCCCCGAGGTCGACGCGCTGGCCGTCCGCCGCCTCGGCCTGAAAGCGGACCCCGAAGCCGGTCTCGTCGGCCTGCCAGTGCGGCTGCAATTCGAGGCGCTCCGGCGTCGTCGGCGTCGGCACGCGCTCCTCGACCTGCG
>JAYUXQ010001431.1:0-2348 GCA_043752905.1 Nannocystis sp.
CACCGCGGAGATGCTGGCCGTCACCGGGTCGACCCGCGACAAACTCTACGAGTGGGCGGCGAAGCGGCTGCTACCGCGGCCCAGCGTCACGACAGGCCCGGGTGGCGAGCAGTTCGCCGTGTGGCCGGCGGAGGCGCTCGAGCGCGTTCGCTTCATCGTCGGCAAGATGCGTGAAGGGATCGCCATGGAAGACATTGCGGCGGCCCTCGAGCAGCGCGGGCCCCGGCGATGACGTGCGGAGCACCGCGCGGGCCAGGCGACGGATGACGGGTGACTAGCGCGGGTCGAGGCCGTCGCAGGCGGGGCCGTCACCGAGGCGGTCGAGGGCCTTGCGGACATCGTCGGCGAGCTGGGCCCTGGCCGGGTAGCGCTCGAGATACAGCCGATAGGCGCAGCGGGCCTCGTCGACGCGGCCGGCGGCCTTGAGCAGCGGGGCGAGGTCGAGGAGGGCGGCCCGGGCCGCGGGCTCGTGCGCGTGGAGCCGGGTGATCTGCGTCAGCACGGCGATCGCACCGTCGCGCTGGCCCGAGGTCAGCAGCGCCTCGGCCCGGCGAGCGAGCGCGCGGACATCGGACCCCTCGCCGGGGGCGTCGGCGGTCGGCGGGGTGGCGACGTGGGGAGTGGCGACGTCCGGGGTGGCGACGTGGGGGGTGGCGACGTGGGGAGTGGCGACGTGGGGAGTGGCGACGTGGGGAGTGGCGGCGTGGGGAGTGGCGGCGTGTGGAGTGGCGACGTGTGGAGTGGCGGCGTCCGGGGTGGCCGGGGTGGCCGGGGTGGCGGTCAGTTCGCTGCGCTGGCCGTCGGGTGCGACCCAGGTGGCGACGCCCTCGCGCAGGTTGGCGCGCGCCTGGCTGGCGCCGACGACGATCTCGACGCGACCGTGGTGTAGATCGACGCTGCCGGCCGCGGACCGGGCTCGCAGCAGCTCGGGCCCGGGATGTGGCTCGACCTCGGCCTCGTAGCTGCCGGGGGCCAGCTCGACCTCCCACGGGCCGCGCACGGTCGGGGCCGGGGTCGCCTCGCCCCGGGCCACCACGCGCACGCCGGTCGCCAGGCGCGGGGCCTCGACGACCCCGTTCGCGGCTGGCTGTCGGGACATGTCCTGCGCGACATGTCCGATCGGGCTGGTGGAGCCGAGGGCCCCGAGGTCGGCGCGGACCAGCACGAGCGCGGCGAGGCCGGCTGCCAGGGCGACGCCGCCGACCCGCGAGAGCCGGCGGTTCCGGGCCTGGCGGGCGGCGAGGAAGCCGGCGTGCAGGCGCTCCGTGTCGTTGCGCAGCCGCGGCAGGGGTTGGGCCTGCGCGAGGGCGACGAGGCGCGCGAGCTCGGCGCTGTGGAAGCGGTGCGCTTCGTGCGGGTCGGACGGGTTTAATGGGTCGGGCTTCATGACTCCCTCCAGGGGATGCCGAGGGCCGCGCAGATCAGCTGTTCGGCGCGGCGGGTGCGGTACGAGACCGTGCTGATGGGGACATCGAGGGCGGCCGACGCCTCGATCAGATTCATGCCTTCGATCGCGCGGGCGACGAAGGCTTCGCGCAGCTTGTCGGGGAGCTGCCCGAGCGCCGCGTACAGGCGGGCACGCTGTTGCTGGGCCTCGAGGTCGGCCTCGGGGGTCGAGGCCTCCTCGGGGGGTTGGTTGGCGGCGATGTCCTCGCGCCGACGGCGACGACGCTGCGAGTCCCACCAGTTGCGGGTCCGATTGGTGGCGATCGCATATAGCCAGGTGGCGAGCTGGGCGTCGCCGCGAAATCGCGGCAAGGCGGTGAAGGCCGCGATGAACACCTCCTGGAGGAGGTCGTCGACGGCCATCGGATCGCCGACCATGCGCAGCAGCTGGCGAGCGACACGGTCGCGATAGCGGGTGAAGATCTGCGACTGCGCAGCCTTGTCGCCGCGCTGGGCCGCCTGGAGCACCAGGGACTCGTCCGCGTACTCGTCCTGGGTCGCCATCGCCCGCGAGAGTGTAACGGAGGAGCCCACTGCACTACGGACCGGGCCGCGGCCCCGGATTACCAAGGTCGATGCGACCCGCTCACACCTTTCTTGCGCCAAATACGACGCCAAAGTTGAGGCCCAGGAACCACAGGGCCGGCCCCCGGTCGAGCCGCGCCACGCTCCCGTGGGCCCGCAGCTGCGGCAACGAGAGCTCCACGCCCGTGCGTATGCCCGCCAGCCAGCGCCCGCCCCGGACCTGCAACAGTCCGCCGAGCTCCGTGCTGCTCGCCCATACGCTCTCGCTGCGCGCGTCGTGCACACGTGTCCACGCGGCGTGCGTCAGCGCATGGCCGCCGAGCCACACGCGGCCGTTCGAGAGCGGAGCGCCGAGAGCGAGGCCGGCACCGACCCGC
>JAYUXQ010001432.1:0-2348 GCA_043752905.1 Nannocystis sp.
TCGGCGGGGGAGGCGACGGGGTAGCGATACTCGGCCGGCGCGGCGTCGATTCCGATCGTGCCGGCGAGCTGGATGGTGACGCCGTGGCCCTTCGCGTCGGGCTCGAGGCCGAGGCGCAGGCGGGTGCGCGCGCCGGCCTCGGTGGTCGCCTTGTTCTCGAGGTGGATCGAGGGGACGGGCGGGTCGATCGCGGCGAGGGCGGCCTCGCCTTCCTTCGAACCGGGGCGCGCGAGCACGACGTAGGTGCCGAAGTTGACGCTCAGCGCCCCGCCGGGGGCCCGGTAGGCGACCAGCTCGTCTTTTTGGTCGAAGCCGGGCGGCAGCTCGTCGCGGTCGAACTGGGTGGTGTCGAGGACGAGGCCGCCGGTGACGCGGGTGATGCCGAGGGCCCGGAGGTCGCTGGCGAGCTGGTAGAGGTCGCCGGTGACGAGCGAGGGGTCGCCGCCGCCGCGAAGGTAGAGGTCGCCCTCGATCGTGTGGCCGCGCAGGGTCCTGGGGTCGATGTATACGCGGGTGACGTAGCGGTGCTCGGGGCCCAGGAGCGCGAGCGCGGCGGCGGTGGTCACGAGCTTGACGTTGCTGGCCGGGTTCTGCGCGAGCTCGGCGTTGTGGGTGTAGAGGACGCGGCCGTCGGCGAGATCGACGACGTGCACGCCGACGGTGGCGCCGGCGAGGAAGGTCGCGGCGAGCACGGCGTCGATGCGACCCGCGAGCGTCAGCGGCTCGGTCGGCGCAGTGGCAGGTGGGGTTGTAGGGCCCGCCATCGCCAGCGCGTGCAGCCAGGCGCTCGACGCCGACGCTGGACGCGCCGGCAGGAGGGCGAGGGCGAGGGCCAGGGCGAGGACAGGGCGCCGTCGCGGGCGCGGGGGACCGGGGGCCGGATCGGGCGAGGGCAACACCACCCGGCACGGTAGCCGGGGACGGGCCCGTGGCCAAACTTCCGATCTTTGGGCTATCCTGGCCGCGATCGGGGGCGCGGATGTCCAGGGTACGCACAACGGCTCGCGCACGGCGCACGGCGCTCCGGATAGGGGTGGTGGCGGGGATCGTCGCGGGGGTCATCGGAGGGGGCATCGCGGGGGGGATCCCGGGGTTTGTCGGGCCGGCGAGCGCGGGTAGGCCGGCGCTCGCGGTCGCGCAGGAGCGCACGCTGCCGGTCGTCCGTGGGGGCACGCAGGTCCGCCAGCGCACATACACGCTGCATGGGGTGCCGGTCCGGCGCGCGTACGCGACGATCGTCGCCGATGCCGGGGGTGCGCGCGTCGTCGACGAGGTGCTGCCGTCGGAGGCGCCGGAGTTACTGCCCAAGGGGGCCAGGCTCGGCGCGGCGGAGGCGGTCGAGCTGGCGCGGGATCACCTGAAGCGGGGGCCGGTGCATCCGAGCGCGGAGGGTCCGGGCACGCTGGTCTACATCGTGATCCTGGGGGTGCCGGTGCTGGCCTACGAGGTCGACATGGCGCTCGACCTCGACGGCCCGGAGCCGAGCAAGAAGACGGTGTGGATCTCGGCGGACAGCGGGATCGTGCTCGACGAATGGGAGCACGTGCGGGCCTCGAAGGCGCGGGTGTTCCTGACCAACCCGGCGAAGACACCGGACCCGATCGTGGTCGATCTGTCGGGGGTACACGCGACCGAGGCAGGGCAGCCGCTGGTCGGCGATCGCGTGCAGAGCTACGACTGCTCGCTCGAGCCGCAGGACCCGGAGACGCTGCCGGCGTGGTGGAAGGAGGGCAAGTGCTACCCGGTCCACCGCGCGCTCTCCAACGCGGACGGCGACTTCTTCGTGAAGATGCCCGACATCATCTTTCCGGCGGACAACGCCGACAACGAGGACGCGTACGCCGAGCTGTCGATGTACTGGCACGCGGAGCGCTTCCTCGACCGCATGGCGGCGCTCGGGGTGCCGGAGTTCAAGTGCGAGCTGTCGACGATGCTCGCCAACTACGTCGACCCGAAGCTGTCGCCGAGCTACCCGGACCTCGACTACACGCCGCTCAACAACGCGTACTGGACCAACACGTGCGAGCCCGACAAGGGCGTGACGATGATCTTCGGGCAGGGCAGCGACGTCGACTTCGGTTATGACGGCGATGTGGTCTATCACGAGCTCGGGCACGGGATGGTCTCGCTGCTGACGCCGGACGGGCTCGGGGCGCGGACCAATCGCAGTGACGCGCAGCTGGCCGACGCCGGCGGGCTCAACGAGGCGATCGCGGACTACTTCTCGGTGATGCTGACGTCGGACCCGAACCTGGGTGACTATGTGGCCCGGTTTTGGCCCGGCTACGGGGAGGCGATCCGCACCGCCGAGAACTCGAAGACGTGCCCGGACGACACGATCGGCCAGG
>JAYUXQ010001433.1:0-2347 GCA_043752905.1 Nannocystis sp.
CACAACGCCAGCCAGGACATCGCCTCCGAGCTCCTGGAGGGCGCCCAGCTGCTCGAGCACACCGCCGCGCGCGTCGAGCACCCCGGGGCGAAGGCCCGGATGTTGCGCCTCGCCGGCCTGCTACGCGACACCGACTTCGAGGCCTATACCCGCGTGCGGGTCGGCGTCGCCCCCGAGCTCCTGGCCGTCATGGAGGCCCACTACATCCCGGTCGACCTCACGGCATTCGAGCGCGAGCAGACCGTACACGTCGACCGCGAGCGGGCCCGCTTCGCCGCCTGGTACGAGTTCTTCCCGCGCTCTGCCACCTCGGACCCGCACCGCCACGGCACCTTCGCCGACGCCGGGAAGATGCTCGACCGCATCGCCTGGCTCGGCTTCGACGTCGTCTATCTCCCGCCGATCCACCCGATCGGCGTCACCAACCGCAAGGGCCGCAACAACACCCTCACTGCTGACCCGGACGACCCTGGCAGCCCGTGGGCGATCGGCAACGAGCACGGAGGGCACACGGCCGTCGACCCGCGCCTGGGCACTCTGGAGGACTTCGACCGCTTCGTGAAGCGGGCCGGCGAGCTCGGCATCGAGGTCGCCCTCGACTACGCCCTCCAGTGCTCCCCCGATCACCCGTGGCTCGCGGAACACCCCGAATGGTTCTTCGTCCGCCCCGACGGCACGATCAAGTACGCGGAGAACCCCCCAAAAAAATACCAGGATATCTATCCTCTCAACTTCTGGTGTAACGACCGCGAGGGCCTGTGGAGCGCCTGCCGCGACATCTTCCTGTTCTGGATCCGTCACGGCGTGCGCACCTTCCGGGTCGATAATCCGCACACCAAGGCCCTGTCGTTCTGGGAGTGGGTCATCGCCGAGGTCCGCAAGGACCACCCGGACGTCGTCTTCCTCGCCGAGGCCTTCACCCGCCCCAATCGCATGCGCTACCTCGCCAAGGCCGGCTTTAGCCAGTCGTATACTTACTTCACGTGGCGCAACACCGCCGTCCAATTGCAGGAGTACCTCGCCGAGCTCACCCAGGGCCCGATGCGCGAGTATTTCCGCGGCAACCTGTTCCCCAACACCCCCGACATCCTCCACGAGCACCTCCAGCACGGCGGCCGCGGGGCGTTTCGCGCCCGCCTGCTGCTCGCCGCCACGCTGTCTCCCGTCTACGGCATCTACAGCGGATTCGAGCTGTTGGAAGCTACCCCGGTGCGGCCCGGCAGCGAGGAGTACCTCGACTCCGAGAAGTATGAGATCCGCGTCCGCGACTTCGACGCCCCCGGCAACCTCAACGAGGACATGCGGCGCATAAACCAGATCCGCCGCGAGAACCGGGCCCTGCACCTCCACGACAACCTGCGCTTTCACCACTCGGAGAACGGCGCCATCTTGTTCTACAGCAAGTCGTTCTATCAAAACGACCTGCTGATCATCGTCAACTGCGACCCCCACCACGCGCGGGAGACGATCGTCCACGTCCCGCTGGCCGAGCTCGGCCTCTCCGAGCACATGCCATTCGTCGTCGAGGACCTCTTGACCGGCGCGCGTTACACCTGGCAAGGCGTCCGCAATTACGTCCGACTCGACCCAAAGCTCCAGCCCGGCCACCTGCTGAGGCTCGTTCGCCCCGAAGGAGAGCAGCACACATGACCATCGACCCTCGACGTGATGCGCTTGGACCTGGACCCCACTCGCAGGGATCGAAAACCTCCTGTCCGTCACCTCCCCCCGGTTCGACCAAGCGCATGAACGCTCAGCGGACCTCGAATTTCCGGGTCGTCACCTCCCCCTTGCGATCGATCGTCAGGGTGCCGCCCCTCGCCAGCACACGCGCGAAGCTCCGCAGGAACACCGCAGGATCCTGCGTGTCCGCGGTCGAACCATCGATCGCTGCAATCAAGTCACCGTTGCGAAACCCCAGTAACTTGAGGCCGTTCTCTGGCCTCAACCCATAGAACTTCATTCCTCGCACCACGCCGTCCTTGACCGACGGCATCAACCTCGCGTTGCCGGTCACCAGCGAGACATCCTTATCAGCCATCGCGGCGAACTCGGGGTCGATCTGGCACACCGTCGCGTCCGGGTTACAATGCAAGGACTCGCCCAGCGGCGGCGCGTCTGGCACGACCTCACCGGCAGCAAAATCCAGGTAACCGATCGCGCTCTCATCGAGGAAATAATCCTCATGCCCCTCGCGGTGGCTCGCCGCCGCCTTGACCTCACCCGCGTGCTCGTGGGCACGCGCGAGTAGCTCGCGGTCGGCAGGCAGCGCATCCGTGGTCCCACCGACCACCTTCGCGTTCTTGATCGCCGAGAACACCGCGCTGCACGCCTCGAAGTCCGCACC
>JAYUXQ010001434.1:0-2347 GCA_043752905.1 Nannocystis sp.
TGTTCAACTTCGGTGTCGGCTCCGGCCGCGAGCCGGCGCTGATGCTCTACCACCTCAGCCCCGAGGGCGTGTGCGTCCGCCGCGAGCGCATGCCGCTGCCGACCATGGGCTTTATCCACGACTTCACGCTCACCAAAGATCACCGCGTCTTCTTCCTGACGCCGACCACCTTCGACCTCCCGCGCATGATGCTCGGCCTCGCCACCCCCGTCGACACCCTGCGCTCCCGCCCCGAGCCGACCCAGATCTTCGTGCTGCCGCGGCGCGGGACCCGGGCCCGCAGCTTCGCCGCGCGTCCCTGCTTCATCTTCCACTTCACCAACGCCTTCGAGGACGGCCCACACATCGTCGTCGACGCCTACCGCATGGATGCGCTGCCGGCCTCCGGGATCGCCGCCAAGCTGCTCGCCGGCAACGCCGAGCAGTTTCCGAAGCCGCGGCTGACCCGCTTCATCCTCGACACCCGCAGCGGCGGCGTCGAGGAGCGCCAGCTCAGCGAGTATGCCGGTGAGCTAGGCACGATCAACCCGACCCACTGGACCACCCCGCACCGCTATAGCTGGTCGATCGCCAGCCCGGTCGACCGCCGCTCGCCCTTCCACACGGGGATCGTCAAGGTCGACGCCGAGGCCCGCACGAGTCACTTTCGCGACTTCGATCCCGTTCTCACCGGCGAGCCGATCTTCGTCGCCCGCCCCGGCAGTAAGGCCGAGGACGACGGCTGGCTCCTCAGCATGACCTACGACGGCGTGAACAACACCGGCGAGCTGCTCGTGCTCGACGCCGCCGACCTGCACACCGTCTGCCGCGCCCGCATGCCGCATCACAGCCCGCTCGGCTTCCACGGCACCTGGGTCCCGGCCTGATCGTAAAAGGGGCCGCACGTCTCACCGCGCGACCCCCTTCAAAAACCAGCGACTGCGAGGACCTTACTTGTTGGCCGCCTTCACGGGCGCCGGCTTGGCCTTCTTGTCATCCTCGACCGCAGCCGCGGTCGAGGTGGCGGTGGCGGTGGCGGCCGTGGCGGCCGTGGTGGCAGTGGCGACCGTGGTGGCGGCCGCGGCGACGACCTTGACCGGCGATGCGTCCGGCTTCGCCTTGCCCTCGCCCTTGTCGGCCGGCTTGCCGGCGGCCTCGTTCTGCGCGGCGAGCAGCGTGCCGGTGTTCTGCACGATGTTGTGCTTCACCAGGATCTCCGCCTCGATCTTGACGCAGATGTCGGGGTTCTCGCGCAGGAACTTCTTGGCGTTCTCGCGGCCTTGACCGATGCGGTCGCCCTTGTACGACAGCCACGCGCCCGACTTCTCGATCACCTTGTCCTCGACGCCGAGGTCGATGATGGCGCCCTCGCGCGACACGCCCTCGCCGTAGGTGATGTCGAACTCGACCTCGCGAAACGGCGGGGCCAGCTTGTTCTTCACCACCTTGACGCGGGTCCGGTTGCCGACGATCTGCTCGCCCTCCTTGATCGCGCCGATGCGGCGAATATCGAGGCGGATCGACGCGTAGAACTTGAGCGCGTTGCCGCCGGTGGTCGTCTCCGGGCTGCCGAACATCACGCCGATCTTCATGCGCAGCTGATTGATGAAGATGACCATCGTGCGCGAGCGGGCGACCGAGCCCGTCAACTTGCGCAGCGCCTGGCTCATCAGGCGCGCCTGCAGGCCGACGTGGCTGTCGCCCATCTCGCCCTCGAGCTCCGCCTTGGGGGTCAGCGCCGCGACCGAGTCGACGACGATGATGTCGATCGCCCCGGAGCGGACCAGCGTGTCGCAGATCTCGAGCGCCTGCTCGCCGAAGTCCGGCTGCGAGACCAGCAGGTCATCGGTGCGCACGCCGATCTTGCGGGCGTAGCCGATGTCGAGCGCGTGCTCGGCGTCGATGAAGGCGCACACGCCTCCGCGGCGCTGCGCCTCGGCGATCGCGTGCAGCGTCAGCGTCGTCTTGCCTGATGACTCCGGGCCGTAGATCTCGACGATTCGACCGCGCGGGAGGCCGCCGATGCCGAGCGCGATGTCCAGCGGCAGCGCGCCCGTCGGGATCACGCTGATGTCACCCGTCGACAGCTTGCCATCCTTGCTCAGGCGCATGATGGAGCCCTTGCCGAACTGCTTCTCGATCGTCGCCAGGGCCAGGTCGATCGCGGCGTCTCGCTGGCTCAATTGAGTGGTGGGGGTCGGTACGTTGGCCATAACTTGGGTCTTCCTCGGCGCTCAACTTGAATGAAGCGCATGATCTATAGGAGAACAAGTGTTCCGTGTCGAGCGCGAACGACCGTCCGCCGCTTGACACCCCGGGCCCGCTCGGCCCCCGCGCAACCCGGCAAAAAACCGAGGCAGTGATCCCG
>JAYUXQ010001435.1:0-2347 GCA_043752905.1 Nannocystis sp.
CTCAAGGAGTCGATGGAGCGCAGCGCTCGCCCGCGCACTCGCCCGCCGCGCAACCCCACCTGACCCGCGCCCGCCGACCACAGGCGCTCTACCGACGCCGGCGCTACACGCCGGCGTTTCTCGTCGGCGCTGCGCATCGGCGCCGTACATCGGCGCTACGCATCGGCGCTGAACACCGGCGCTACGCGACGGATCCTGACCGGCGCCAACAGACGATCGTTACCTCGGAAGGGGAAGCCAAGAACTCCTCAGGAGGCCCTGCTCCAAAGAGACGGTAAATTGCGAGAACAGTCGAGCTCATAGGCCCTAATACTACAGACATCTTGCGGTTTCAAGAACCTTTGCCAGCCCCGGGATCCGGGGTAACTGATCACCTTGAGGTCGGCAGAACTGATCGCCCTCGAGGTCGCCGCGGGACGGGTGGCCCGTTCGCTGGCCGGGCAGCCCGTCGCGGGTCGCTGGCCCGCGACGATCTGGCGGCGATGAAGCCGCGGCGGCCACGGCAAGCGCGGGCACGGCGAGGGCAAGGGGGCGAGATGAAGCCGCGGCGGCCACGGCAAGCGCGGGCACGGCGAGGGCAAGGGGGCGAGATGAAGTCCCCGGGCGAGCGCGCGGCACTCCAGCACTGTCCGCCGTGCGTTCTTGTCCGCGTCGCGCTCGGAGGACGCCTCCATCGACCCCCGTGAAGCCTTGAAAGTGGGCCTGGGGTGAATAAATTCGCGCGGGCCGCAGTCTGCGTTGGCACGGGCTTGACCTACTTAATGGGTCACGCCCGTTTCATATTGGATTGGGTGAACCTTATGAAACGATTTGCTTATGAACAGGTTGAGTATCTCCAAGAACTGGATGACCGGACGTGGCTATCCGAACGATATGCCGATTGGAAATGGGTTGAAAGAGCGCTGTTAGGATGGGAGAAAGAACTTCTAACCCAGCTTTGCAGAACCAGCTCAGAGGGAGAGGAAGCCCGACTCCTGGACCTGTACCTGTCCCTCAAGGCTGAGTTGGGTCTCAGCATGCGCGACTTCGAGCCGCGGCGATGACGAGGAGCTTGCGCATGCAGGCGGTCATGATCACTTTGAACGGCTTGCCCGCGGCCTTGAGGCGCTCCGCAAAGGCGCGGATGACGGGGTTGAATCGGCGGGCCGTCAACGCGGCCATGTACAACACACGGCGGATCTCGCTTCGGCCGCCGTAGGTGACGCGTTTCCCCTGCTTGCGACCGCTGTCCCGGTTCATGGGAGCGACCCCGAGGAGTGCGCTGAGGCGCCGCCTGTCGAGTTTGCCGAGCTCAGGGAGCTCGCCGACCAGGGTCGCGGCGGTCACGGGTCCAACCCCCGGGACAGTCCGTACCAGTGCCGCCTTGGCGGCGTCCTCGGGCGAGGACTCAACAGCATCGTGGAGCTTGGCGTCGAGTTCTGCGACTTGAGCAGCGACGCCGACGAGGAGCTTCTCGATGTGCTCCCGAACTTCCGAACGGCAGTTCTCCAGACGATTGGTATATTGAACGCGAGTCGCCAGGAGGTCCGTTCGTAGCGCACGCAGGCCAGCGATCCGGTCCTGATTCGCCGTGCGCAGCGGCACGACCGCCGGCTGTCGAACCTCGGCGAAGTACGCGATCATCAACGCATCGATCGGATCCGTCTTGGCTCGCTTTCCCATCGCCCTGGCGAACTCGCGTACGCTCAAAGGCTGGACGATCACTGCCGGCAGCCCAGCCCCTCGGAGAGCCCGAAAGATCGCTTGTTCGTAGCCGCCTGTCGCCTCCAGTGCGATCCGGTGCGGGCTCAGGGCTTGCAGCCTCCGCACCGTTTCCTCGCACCCCGCTTCGGTGTTGGTTGTGGACCATGACTCGGCAGCCCGCTTCGCGGGGCTGACTCCGTCGCCTGTCTCCGCGGCCTTGACCGCGATGTCCAGACTTTCCTTACTGACGTCGATCCCGATGTAAATTCTTGGATTCATGCTCTTTCACGTCCGTGTGATAGGCACCTGGCCTCACGCCCACTCTTGTAGATTCGAGCTCAGAGGTGGCTCTTGCAGTTGTTCGGGCTCTCGAGGACAGATTTGACTCCGGGTACCTTGCTGCCTCACGGGCTCGTAGCCCAAGTGCAGATCGGTCTCCCGGAGTCTGGAGGGAAGCTTGTCTCAGATCACCCGCGGAACATACAAGTGCAGGTGAACGTAGAGGCCGAGGTCGCTGCGGAAGCGCTGCACGACCGTGACCACGCCCGCGTGCAAGGTCGCGACCGACGCCAGGCCGTGCTGCTGCTTGACGACGCGCCGCATGTCCTGCATCACCGCCCGCGCCAGCCGCCCGGCGATGGCGGCCAGCAGCGGCGCGTCGTAG
>JAYUXQ010001436.1:0-2346 GCA_043752905.1 Nannocystis sp.
GGTCGAGGCTCCGGCCCTCGATCCCACCGCGGAGGGGCGCGCGTGGGTCGACGTGAACGGCGACGCACTCCCCGATCTCCTCGACGCCGAGCCCGGCGCGTGGCGCTACCGCCGAAACATCGGCGAGACCCGGCTCACCGCGACCTGGACCTCCCTCCCGTCGCCCGCCGCCGTGCTCGCGCCGACGACCCGCTTCGCCGATCTCACCGGCGATGGGGTGCAGGACCTGCTCGCGCAACCGACCCCCGGCGAGCTGTGGAGCTTCGTTGGCGGTGGCGCGACGCCCTTCGGCGCCGCGGAGCCGATCACGCTCGATCTGAGCTTCGATCTAACCGATCCCCGCATCGCGCTCGCCGACATCAACCTGGACGGCCGCGTGGACGTGCTGCGCCACGACGACGCAGACGGCTGGTGCTGGCTGCGCCTGCGCGACACCGCCGGGTACGAGCCCGCGGAGGCCGTCCCGCCGCCGCCCCCGGGCATGCGTCTCGGGGATCCCGGTGTCCAGCTCGCCGACATGAACGGCGACCGGATCCCCGATCTGGTCCGTGTGATCACGGAAGACAACCGCATTCTCGTCGCAGCAGGTGCGGGCCTCGGGTTGTTCGAGGATCCGGCCGACATGGTCGGTGTCCCGTCGATGATGCAGACCGATCGCTGGGAGATCGCGGACATCAATGGCGACGGCGCGGCCGATCTGCTCCGCATCGGCCAAGCGCAGCTCGGCCTGTGGATCAACCAACTGGATGGCAGCTTCGCCGAGGCTGGCGGGGTCGACTGGCCCGCGCTCGAGGCCGACGAGGTTGTCCTCGTCACGGACATCGACGGCAGCGGCACGCTGGATATCCTGCGCGCTGACACGGACGGGTCGCAGCCGTGGCGCGCATGGACGGTATTCCCCGAGCGTCCCGGTCTGCTCGCGCGTTTTGAAAATGGCCTCGGCTACACGCGCGAGCACACCTACCGCTCGGCCGCATACCTCGCCGCGGAGGATGCCGCCGCGGGCGCGCCGTGGACGACCGCGCCGCCAGAGGCGATGCCTGTGCTCGTGGAGACCCGCGAGGATGACGGCGCCGGCTGGTCGAGCACGCTGCGCCGCCGCCTCCGTGATGGCTGGTACGACCCCACCCGCGGCGAGTTCCGCGGCTTCGCCGAGCTGCGCGACGAGACGACGGGCGACGCCTACACCGAGGCCGCCACCATCACGCGAAGCTACGACCTCGGCCAAGTCGATGAGGCCCGCGCCCTCCAGCTCCTCGCCGCCGAGACCCGCAGCCCCCGCGGGGTGCTGGTCCGCGAGGCTCACACGCTCGCGGTCGACACGCCCGAGGCGGGCGTCCGCACGGTCCACCGCATCGCGAGCGACACCTACCACCTCGAAGCAGGCCCCGAGTCCGCCGCCGTCCGCGTGCGCACCGAATGGGATCATGACGCATGGACCAACGTGCTCGAGGAACGCGCCCTCGGCCGCGTCGATCGCCAGACCGGCGCCGATCTCCCGGGCGACGAGCGGATCACCACCTACGTCTACGCGACGCTGGGCAACGGCGACGGCCCACGCGACCGCATCGCCGAGCAGATCGTGATGGACGCGGACGGCGCCCAGATCACCGCCTCGCGTACCTACTACGACGGCGAGCCCGAACAGGGCCTCCCGCTCGGCCAGCTCGCGTCCCGCGGCATTGTCGCTCGCACCGAGACGTGGATCGCAGGCAATGCGTGGGATCCGACGCTGCGACAGACCATCGATCCTCACGGCAACGTCACGCATGTCCGCGATGCCGAGGACGGCACGCTCGAGCGCCGCTATGATGCCGCCGGCCTGTTCCCCGTGGAGGAGCGCCTGCACCTCCCCGGCGATGCACTGATCACCACGGCCGAGTGGGACGCGCGGATCGGCCATCCGCTCGCGGTGACCGCCCCGAGCGGCGCCACGACCCGCGCGCGCTACGACGGCCTCGGCCGCCTGGTCGCAGAGATCCTCCCGGGTGACACCGCCGAGCTGCCGACGACGCGCCACCGCTATTTCATCGATGGCAGCGCTGCGCGTCCGTCGATCATCACGGAGATGCGCCGCGTCAGCGGCGAGGCGGACGTCGATGTCGTCGCCGCTCACCTGGACGGCCTCGGTCGCCCACGCGCCCGCGTCACGCAAGACGACAACGGCACCGCCGCGATCTTGAGCGAGGCTCGCATCTACAGCGACGTGGGCGCGGCCGCCGAAACCGTGGAAGGCCAGCCCCTCCCGGCCGCCGCGCTGGCCCCCGGCGCCACCATCGAGATCGCGAGCACCTGGCCCCGGAGCGTGACACGTGCCGACGCGCTCGGCCGCGTCGTCTTCACGCG
>JAYUXQ010001437.1:0-5919 GCA_043752905.1 Nannocystis sp.
TTGAGGCCGGAGACGCCGGGGAGCAGGTTGGCCTTCGGGACCTTGACTTCATCGAGCACGATCTCGCCGGTCATCGAGGCGCGCAGGCTGAGCTTGCCCTTGGTCTCCGGAGTCGACAGGCCGGCCATGCCGCGCTCGACCAGGAAGCCGCGCACGACGGGGGTGTCGCTGCCGTGCTCGAGGGTCCTGGCCCACACGATCATGACGTCGGCGATCGGGCTGTTGGTGATCCAGAACTTCTGGCCCGAGAGCACGTAGTCGCCGCCGGCCTCGTGCTGGCGAGCGTGGGTCCGCATCGAGCCCGGGTCGCTGCCGGAGTTGGGCTCGGTGAGGCCGAAGGCGCCGATGACCTCGCCGCGGGCCATGCCGGGCAGCCAGCGCTCGCGCTGCGCCTCGTCGCCGAACGCGTGGATCGGGTACATCGCAAGGGCCGATTGCACTGAGCAGAAGCTGCGGATGCCGCTGTCCTGGCGCTCGAGCTCGATCATCGTCAGGCCGTAGGCGACCGGGCCCATGCCGGCGCAGCCGTAGCCCTGCAGCGTCGCGCCGAGGAAGCCCATCTCGGCGAACTCGGGGATCAGGTCGCGCGGGAAGGTGGCGTGCTCGTAGTGTTTCTCGATCACCGGGGCGATGCGGCGCTCGCAGAAGTCCCGCGCGGACTTCCAGACCAGCCGCTCCTCTTCGCTCAGCAGGTGGTCGATGCTCAGGAGGTAGGGCGTGCCGGTCATCACGGCCGATCTACCACGCTGCGCGTGATGACTCGTGGGCGCGTCGCGGTGGGCTAGCGCACGCGCTTCGGGACCAGCACGAGCGCCGCGAGGATCAACAGCGCGACGTTACGTAGCAGGTGTAGCGGGGAGACGGGGTCGGCCTGGGCGGCACCACCGAAGCAGCCGCAGTCGAGGTCGAGGCCGCGGGCGATGCTGACCGCCAGCAGCGTCGTGAAGCCGAGGAGTAGCGCGCCGAGGAGCAGCGCGCCGCCGCGGCGCCAGGGGGTCAGCAGGGCCAGCGCGCCGATGAGCTCAAGCGCCGGCACGACGGTGGCGATCGCGTTGACGAGGGCGTCCGGGAACACGCGAAAGTTGGCGATCGCGGCGGCGAAGGCGGCCGGGTCGAGCAGCTTGGGGGCCGCCGCGACGAAGAACACGCCGGCGAGGACCAGGCGCGCGAGCCATGCGAGCGACTCCCAGACTGGCTTTTGGGACATGTCCTTATGAACAGTGGGAGCAGTGGGAGCAGTGGGAACAGTGGGAGCAGTATGAACAGGCGAGCCCGCCGCGGACTTCATGGGGTACCTCCGGCGGGCGCGCCGACGGGGGTCATCGGTACGGCGGGCTCCATCGAGGCGGCGGGGGGCTCGGCGACGGACGCGGCGGCCTCGGGCATGGCGTCGAGGGTGCAGGCGGCGGCGGTCTCGGCGAGGGCCGGGAGGTCGGGGCGCAGGCCGACGTGGACGAGGCCGACGACCGCGCCGAGTGCGGTCAGGAGGACGAGCTCGCGCAGGTCTTTGCGGGTGAACATGGCAGCCTCTCCGAGGGTAACACCGGCTGCAAACGTCGAGCAGCGCGGCTGTGAGGCAACTGGATCGCTGGTGGGGAGATTCCCCGGGATGGCAGGGCGGATGGAGGCGGCGACAAATTGCCGCCGGGCTCGCCGACGGTGCTACGCTCCCGCGCAGGCCGGGAGCGCGCACGGCCGCCTGTGGGCTCGTACGGGCCGCAGGGCCCGCAAACGAAGCACCGCGGGCCCTGGGCGGCTTTCCGGCAGGAGCACTTCATGACCGAATCACGAGCCCGCCGAACGCACCCCGTGTCCTCTCATGCCCGCGCAACCACAGTCAGGTTGTCGGTCGGGTTGTCGGTCGGGTTGTCGGTCGGGTTGGCAGTGGGCCTCGGTCTGGCAGTGGCGCCGCGGCTCGCGGAGGCGGCGCCCGTGCAGGTGGGCGGCAAGGTCGGGACCGGGGGGGCGACGGGTAAGGCGAGTGGCGGGCCGTCGAGGTTCAAGCTGCCGGAGCGGGTCGCCCAGGGCAACGCGATCTCCCTGCTGATGCCGGTGCAGATCGGCTTCGCGGGCTACATGCCGCGGGTCCGCATCGGGTTTCAGTACGACCGCCAGATCCAGAAGGCGCACTGGGCCTACGTCGGCGTGGCGGCGCTGCTCGACCGCGGCGACTATGAGAACTTCCGGCTGCCCAACTGCGGGCTCGGCGACTCGGTCCGGGTGTGCAACAAGGGGACCGTCGCCGGCTTCGACATCTACGCCGGCTACGCGCACAAGTGGTACCTGCGCGAGCACCCGTACCTGGTGCCGATCGCCCGCGGCGCCATCGGCGGGGGGGCCTGGTGGTACCCGGACATCACCGGCTCGCGCCAGCAGTCGCGTGAGTCGACCTTCGCGATGAGCGTGCGTCCGGGCGGCGGCCTGCGCTTCTTCCCGATCCTCGACCTGGCGATCGGCATCGACGTCAACTTCGTGCTCGGCTTCACGGTCTCGAAGGACACGCCGATCGCCGCGTCGACGACCAAGAAGGCGGGCTTCCTGTTCGGCATGGAGATCCTGCCGCTCATCATTGAGTACCGGTTCTAGCCGTTGATCCGCGCGCGCCCTGCGCTGGTGTGCGAAAACTTGGTCGCGGGGCGGCCCGCTTCGTGGTAGCGAGGCGGCCATGGCACTGGCTGTCGGCATCGTCGGGCTCCCCAACGTGGGTAAGTCCACCCTGTTCAACGCGCTGTCCAACGCGGGCGCGCAGTCGGCGAACTACCCGTTTTGCACGATCGAACCCAACGTCGGGATGGTCTCGGTGCCGGACCCGCGGATGGAAGCGCTGGTCAAGTGCGTCGAGCCCAACAAGATCGTGCCGACAACGGTGGAGTTCGTCGACATCGCCGGGCTGGTCAAGGGCGCGAGCCAGGGTGAGGGCCTCGGGAACCAGTTCCTGACCCACATCCGCAACGTCGACGCGATCGTCCACGTGGTCCGCTGCTTCGAGGACGACAACATCATCCACGTCAACAACAAGGTCGACCCGGTCGGCGACGCGGAGATCATCAACACGGAGCTGCTGCTGCGCGACATGCAGTCGGTCGAGGTCCGGCTCAACAAGGCCAGGAAGGGCTCCAAGAGCGGCGACAAGCTCGAGAAGCAGGCGCTCGTCAGCTGCGAGAAGCTGATGGACGCGATGGGCCGCGGCGTCATGGTCCGCAACATCCCGCAGGATGACCTCGACCGCGAGATCATCCAGGGCCTCGCGCTGCTGACCGCCAAGCCGGCGCTGTACGCCGCCAACGTGTCCGAGGCGCAGCTTGCTTCGGGGCTGATGGACCCGTTGGTCGCACGGCTGGTCGAGGTGGCGACGCGCGAGGGCACCGATGTCGTCGTCATCTCGGCGGCGATCGAGGCCGAGATCTCCGGGCTGTCGCCCGACGAGCGCCGCGAATTTCTCGAGGGCATCGGCGCGGAGGAGCCGGGCCTGAGCCGGCTCATCCGCCGCGCGTACGCGCTGCTCGACCTGATCACGTACTTCACGGCGGGCAAGCAGGAGGTCCGCGCGTGGACGATCCAGCGCGGTACCCTGGCCCCCGGCGCGGCCGGAAAGATCCACTCGGACTTCGAGCGCGGCTTCATCCGCGCGGAGGTCATGAACTGGAACGACCTCATCACCCTCGGCTCCGAGGCGGCGGTCAAGAGCAAGGGCCTGATGCGCGTCGAGGGCAAGGAGTACACGGTGCAGGACGGCGACGTCATGCACTTTCGCTTCAATGTCTAATCAGGCCGCGTCGTCCGGGTCGTCGCCGCGGGGCGGGACCACACCGAGCAGCGGGCGGTCCAGGGCCGAGCTCGGCCCCGCCAAGGTGGAACCACTGAGGAGGTCGTCGAGCGCGGCCGAGAAGTTGGCGAGGCCCTGCTCGAGCACCGAGGTCGGCGCGGCGAAGCCGAGGCGCACGCACTGCGGGGCCTCGAGCACGCCGCCGGGGATCACCTGGGTCTCGTAGCGAGCGCGCAGGTGGGCCGCGAATGCGAGGTCGGAGACGCCGACCGGCAGGCGCACGAGCGTATGCAGGCCGGCATGCGGCGGGATCCACTCGATGCGCGACTCGCCTTGCACCCAGCGCTCGACCACGCGGCGACCGGCGCCAGCGAGTCGGGTCGTGCGGATGTGAAAGTCGTCGGGGTCGCGCAGCGCCTGGGCGGCGAGGCGCATGGTGGCCGGGGGCAAGCGCCTGTGGAGGTAGTCCGCGGCGATCCGCAGGCCACGCGCGGCGTCCGGGTCGCGTGACACCAGCCAGCCGACGCGCAGCTCCGGCAGGCCGAGGCCCTTGCTCGTCGAGCTGAAGCAGATCGCGTTGTCGGCGACCAGGCAGGCCGGACGACACGGCGCCGACGGACCGAGGTCGAAGGCGTGGTCGAGCAAGACCTCGTCGACGAGCACGGTCGCGCCGACGCGCGCGGCGAGCCCGGCGATCTCGGAGATCGTTCGCGGACTACATGCCACGCCCGAGGGGCTGTGAAGGTTGGTGAGCACGATGGCGCGGGTGCGCGGCGTGAGCACCTTGGCGAGGCGCTCGGGTAACAGCTGCCAGTCGTCCTCGATGCGCCGGTCGATGCGGGCCACGCTGGCGCCGAGCATCTCGGGCACGCGATGCAGCGGTTCATACGTGGGGCGCTCGACGACGACGTGGTCGCCGGGGCGCAACATCGCGATCAAGGCGTGCACGATCGCCTGACCGGCGCCGGGGGTCAGCGCGACCTGGACCGGCTCGACGCCGTAGCGGGCGGCGATCGCCTGCACGAGCGAGGCCTCGGCCTCGTCCCAGCTGGCGGCGGTCTCCTCGTGGGTGTCGCCGGGGTCGTCCGGCGTGCGTGGCAGCGCGGCGCCGAGGCTCCCGCGAGACAGGTCGTAACGAGCACCAGGCACCACGGACGAGGCCCAGGTCGCGCCCTCGAGGGGTCGTAAGGGGGCCTGCACGATAGCGCGCATCGTTTCAGATGTGTGCCAGGACCGCAAGGTGTACAGTAGCCCCAGCGGCATGCAGAGCGGAGCGGACACGCAGGAGTGGGTGACGAGTCTCGCCCGCCAGGCCACGTTCGCGAGGGGATACTCGCCGCTCTACGCGGCGATCCTCGACTGCCTCGGGGACACTCTGGGCGGACAAGGGTCTGCGGTGGTGTCGAGCGAGCAGTCGCGGCTGCGGCGACGATGAGCTGTTGAGCCAGGCCGATCGGTGGGTGATCCAGACCAACGAGACGGCGCGTGGGGTGCTATGGCTGTTGCCGGCGGCGCTGCTGCAGATCGACGCGGCGTACCTCGCCGAGCTCGGGGCCAGCGCGGGGCTCAATCTCCTGGCGGACCTGCGCCGCCACGATCTTCGCTGGAACGACGGGACGCCGCTGCGGCTCGGGCAGGCCGAGTCGTGGCAGTTCGAGCTCGACTGCGACGGCCCGCGCCCGGCCCTGCCGTCGATCGTGAAGCCGCCGGAGATCCTCGCGCGGGTCGGCGCGGATGCTCGCATCGTCGACCTCGACGCGCCGGGCACCGAGACCGAGCTGGCCGCGTGCATCTGGGGCGACCGCCGGTCATCCTGTTCGACACCTACGTGACGGCGTATTTTAACGATGTCGACCACCGGGCGCTCGTGCGGGCGGTCGAGGCGTTCGCCCGCCCGTGGACCCTGCGGCACAAGCTCTCGTGGCTGTGGGTCCGCTTCGAGCCGCCGCGGGCCGGTGAACCCGAGGCGCCGCAGATCGGCTGGTGCCGCTGGTGGGTGGAGGTTTGGACCCAGGGACAGCGGCACACCCTCGAGCTCGTCTGGGCCCACCCGCACTGCGTCAAGCTGGTGTTCGGCCCCGGCCTGTCCGAGCTGACCCGCCTTCGCGGGCCCGAGTGAACGCATGAACGGATGACAGGATGACAGGATGACA
>JAYUXQ010001438.1:0-2340 GCA_043752905.1 Nannocystis sp.
GAGCCGGGCCGTCAGCTCGTGTTCGAAGCCGGAGGTCACGCCGAGCACCGTCACCAGCGCCGCGCAGCCGAGGCTCATGCCGAACACCGCGACCGCGACTGCGGGGGTCAGGGTGCGCACGCAGGTGGCGCCGAGCAACGCGAGCGACGCGACGCCCGCGGCCAGCGGAGGTACCACCGAGCGGACGCCCAGCAACACCAGCAGCCCGCCGACCACCACGGTGGCGATCGCGAAGATCCACCACGCGCGCGCGGCCCGGGACGCCCGCGTCCCGCGCTCGCGCAGCAGCATCCGCCGCGCGACCAGCCAGATCAGGCTGCCGGGGCTGCGGCCCCGTGCTCTGCCGGGCGTGCGCACGGGATCACTCGTAGCGCAGGCCCTCCACCGGGCGCAGCTTGGCGGCGCGCAGCGAGGGCGGCAGGGTGGCGACGAAGCAGATCGCCAGCGTCATGCCGAGGATCCACGCGATCTGGGTGACGCTGATCTCGACCGGCAGCGACTCGATGAAGTAGACCTCGGGGTCGAGGGTGTAGCCGTACAGCTGGACCAGCCAGCACAGCACCAGCCCGAAGCCGACCCCCGCGAGCGAGCCCGACAGGCCGATCGCCATGCCGGTGACCTGGAAGATGCGCGCGACCTGGCCGCCGGTCGCGCCCATCGACATCAGGATCGCCACCTCGGCGGACCGGCGCACGACCATCGTCCACAGCGCCGACAGCACGTTGAAGGTCGCCACCGTGATCACCAGGCTGAGGATGATCGTGATGATGTTCTTCTGGAACCGGATCGACTTGAACAGGTTCTCGTTGAGGTTTTGCCACTCGAGCACCGAGTACTCGCGGCCCGGCAGAGCGCCGCGGATCGCCGCCCCGACGGGCGGCGCGAGGTCCGGGTTCACGAGCCGCAGGTCGACGCCCGAGACCTGGTCGCGGCCGCGGTACTTGAAGCGCTGCAGCTCGCGGATGTGCACGTACACCAGGCGGCTGTCGTACTCCTGGAACCCGGCCTGGAACACGCCGACGACCCGGTAATACTGGAACTCGGGCTCGCTGCTGCTGTCGAAGCTCGAGCCCGGGTCGACCACCATCACCAGCGAGTCCTCGCGCAGGCCGAGCTCCTTGGCGAGGGTCGCCCCGACGAAGATCGTCGGCAGGGCGCTGGCGTCGAAGCGGGCGTCGTCGCCCGCGGCGTCGCCCGCCTCATCCCCGGCGGCGTCGGGCCACTCGTCGTCGGCGAGCAGATCGCTGCGGATCTCTCCCGGGATCCGCTTGCGGGCGGCCGGCGCCGCCGCGTAATGCTCCATCGCCCGCTCGTACCAGCCGGGTCCGCGGGGGTCCGGGGTCGCGGCGACTGCCGCCGGCAGCTCCTCCGGCTCACGGTCGGGGACCGGCAGCAGCTCGAAGTCACTACGCAGGACTTCGAGGGGGATCGCTCTTCCGCTACCCCGCTCGAGGTGCTGCGGCAGGTCGATCACCTGCTCCGCGGTCGCCGGCTCGATGCCCTTGACCAGCACGCTGGCGAGCCGCAGGTCGTCCGTGCGGCCGCCCTCCGGGTCGAAGGGGGCCAGCATCATCGCGTAGTACACGAAGGGGCTCGCGCCCTGGACGCCGGGCTGCGTGCGCAGCCAGGCCTCGAAGCGCCGGTACTCCGTCATGCCGGTGCTGCGGGTGACGTTGATGTGCGCGTAGACCCCGAGCACGCGGCGCTCGAACTCATGCTGGAAGCCCGTGGCGACCGACTGGACGACGATGAGCGCCGCGACGCCGAGGACCACCCCGACGATGCTGGTGGTCCCGAAGATCGACGAGTACTGGACCAACAACAGCAGCAGGCCCAAAAAGCTGGCCGCCGCGACCGCGATCACCAGACCGAGGCTGGTGATCCCGAGGTTGAGCGCCAGGAGCCCGCCGACGGCGACCAGCAGGCAGGCGACGAAGGCGAGGCGGGCCCCGCGGGGGACGCGATCCGTGCGGATGATCCGCAGGCCGATCTGGCTCTCGTAGCCGAGGGCGCCCGAGAGCAGCCAGCGCAGCAGCAAGATCACCAGCGCCGCCGTGCCGATCCACGCCGCGGTCACCAGCGGCTGCGGTAGCGCCGTGAACAGCGTCACCGGGCCGAGCAGCGCCGCCCACGAGACCACGAAGAGCCCCAGGAGCAGCGCCTGCACCGACCGCCGGCGCCCCCGGGTATGCCGATCTTGTGCCTCTGCTACCACTGTACGGCCATGAAAATTCCCCGCGAAGCCGGCCTCGCGGGGGCTGGAAGCTAACAGCCCGTCCACAACAGGTCAAACTCCGCGGACGGGTCGCCGGAGCGTGGTATGAGTGGGCCCGGTGGACC